>JABEUW010000189.1 GCA_013043945.1 Vulcanimicrobiota bacterium
AAGTGCTACTCGGCGTGACAGGTGCTTGTCACGCCGAGTAGCCGTTACGGCGAAGCTGTGGACGATGCCGAGGGTGCAGGCGACGGCGAGGGAGCGGGCGTTGGAGGCGTCACGAGAGCGAGCGGGATCGATGCGGGAAATTTCATCGCCGAATAGGCGATCGTCGCGCTCCCATGTTTGATCTGGAGGCCGAAGGTGTGGATCGCAATGGCGATTTTACTATTGCGTACCATCCAATACGGGCCTTCCTGCCCGAAGTTCATCTGTACGTATCCACCGAGCGAGACGGCGACGATCGTTTCGAAGATATTAAAGCGCAGCGAGCAGATGCGCATGCTGCTCGGATCGATCACCACTCGACTGAGCGTGTGAACCGTGGGATCGAAACGCGCGGTGAGTCGGAGCGCGTGGCCGCGAGATCCGTCGGGGCAGAGCGCGGCTCCGCCGTCGGCGATATGATACGCGCCGGGACTTAATGCCGAGACGACGGCGATCGTTTTGAGCCCCGGAGGCGGAGTTGCCAAGGGATGCAGCGCCTTCGCCACCGGCTTTTTCCCGTCCCAACCATAGCGCAAAAAATCGTACGCGCCGGGCCACGTCGGCACGAAAATCGGCGACGCACTGTAGTAGCGCTTCCCCTTTGCATCGACGTTGAGCGTGAGGTCGCCTTTCGCTCGCATCCAGGTGCGATAGCTTTGTCGCCCGAGCGAGGCCGTGCTGCCTCCCCACGTCGCGTAGATGGCAGTGCGACCATCGCTTGACGGCCCGAGCGAGAACGCGAGCCCCTGCGAATCGAACTTTGTCGTGAAGATCGCAGCGGGCGGTTCGGGAAGGCGCTTCATCGCCGCGATCGCCGCCTCATAGTACGCCGTCGCCGAGGGAGCGGCGGCCCTCACCGGCGAGAATTCGAGAATCGAGAGCAGTGCGACAAGCAAAAGAATAGCAGTGCGTTTCAAAAAAGCTTCGATCATACCGCCCCTATACGCGCTCCCGCTCATTTTGTTTCGCTCGCTTCCGGCGAACCAAAAACGGCGCCGAAATCGTAAAGATATCGTAACATTCATGAAGGATTCTGCGGAACGTCGTAGCGGCGAAGTCCGCGGAAGAGGATCATCGGAGGCATCCCCTCCATCTTTTACAAGGAACCCCCATGTTCTCTTCAATCGTGCGCCCTTCGCTCGGCGCTCTTTTCCTCGCCGCAACGCTCGCCCCCGGCCTCGCATCCGCCTCGACGGTCAGCGCATCGCTCGTCCCCGACGGCACCTACGTCGTCCAAGTCGAAGCCGTCAAGGATGCACAGCACGCCCTCGTCCTCCTGCCCAACGGCATGGAGACCCCCCTGACCGCAACCGGCAGCGCGAGCTTCGCCAAAGTGAAGCCGCACCAGCAACTGCGCGTTTCGATTATCGCCGGCAAGACGCCGGTACTCGCGGTCACCCGCCGCTAGAGGCCATTCCGTGCCGGGCTCGGTGACGGGCTCGGCTTCGCTTTTCCGGCGATCGGGATCGCGAACTCGGCTGCCGGAATCGTCGCGGGAGCGGTGACGTCCCGGAACCCAACCCCGAGGGTGAGTTGCGAGACCTGCAGCCCAAAGGTTCGAAAGCCGATCACGAAACGCGCGTCATGCACCAACCAATAGTTGGCGCTCTCGCCGAAATGCAGGGCGAGATAGCCCGAGACGCCGACCGCGACGAGCGAATCAGCGACCGAAAAGCGCATCTCGCAGAAGCGACCGGTCGCGCTCTCGATGACGACGCGCGTCAGCAGTCGTCGTTGTTTGTTGCGTAATGCCTCGAGGTGCAGTGCGTGCCCAGGCGCACCGTTCGGGCAGAGCGCGGCACCGCGGTCGCTAATACGGTAATCGTCGGGCGCGATGGCGGTGACGATCGCGATCGTCTTCAAGCCGTGCGGCATCGCCTTCGCGGGCGTCGTCGGCTTTTTCGCGTTCGAACTCTGCGCCTGCGCCATGTCGAGCCCATACTGCACCAGCTTGCTGACGCCGAGCCAGGTGGGATCGAGCCCGCCTTGCTCGCGCTCCCACTTTCCATGCGGCAGATCCCGAGAGATCTCGCTCCCATCTTTCGTCCGTAACCGAAATTCCGTGAGCTGCGGCGGATGTCCATGCAGTGAAAGAACCGTTCGAAAGGTTAGGTACGGCGGCACGGGTTGGCGCTGCATGATCGCGAGCGCATCGCGATAGTACTCCGCCGCCGATGGCGGCGCAGCGGCGCGCGCATAGGGAACGATACCGGCGCAGAGGATTGCCACGCCGAGAGAGAGCGAGCGAACGATCGTCGTCGAGCGATTCATAACGCTCGCTATACGGCGCAAGCGCGTTCGAGGTTTCAGGCTACGAGCGGTTCGACGAGGGGCGTTCGATCTGAAACGCGAGGAGGATCGCCTCGGGTGAAGGGCTCGCGCATGCGAGCTCCTCTCGATCGGCGGCATCCTCGGCGAGCGCTAGCGTTCCGGCCTCTTGCACGGCACCGGCGAGGCGCAGCGCTCCGCGAGCGACGAAGCAGAGCACGGAGTGGAGCGGCACTTCGGTCGAAGGTACCTGCGGGAACGGAACCACGCGATGCGCGAGCGCGCCGTCGCGGGTCATGATGTTGAGCGCCTCGATCGCCCCGGCGGCGAGCGACGCACTCGCGCGCTCCGACCCCGCGAAGGGAAACGGCTGAAAGGCCTGGATCGCGTGCTCGCCTCGCTCGCCGAGGCGGAGCGAGAAGCCGGCGCCGAGCGGGACGATCGTGCGCGACCAACCGCTAAAATCCGAGAAGGCAGCACCGCTTCGCTCGTGAGCAACCGTCACGCGGAGATCTGGCTCGAGGAGCAGTTCGCGCGTCGTGCCCGCCCCGTTACGCCAGGGAACCTCGGGGCAGTCGGCGAGGCGAATGATACGCACGGGCGGCTCTTTCGCCGATTGGCGAGCGGGCTCCGGCGACGCTTTACCGGGTGGACAAAGGCCGGGCTCGGCACTCGTGCCAACCCTTAGGGCCATGAGTACCGAATTGCGTGAGTTCCTCACCCTCTCATACACCGAGCTCGAAGAGCTCAACCTTCGCGCCAAACAGCAGCGCAAGGATCGGGTCGCACCGGCGACGCT
>JABEUW010000190.1 GCA_013043945.1 Vulcanimicrobiota bacterium
GACACCGCCGCCTATCGTCGCGGCCTCCACAAAAGTGCTGGTGCCCGGGAAGGGCTATTACGATTATTTTACCGCCGACGGCGCGCGCCGACGCATCTATGCAGCGCACTCCGGGGCGCGCGAGTTGGTCGTCATCGATGCCGATAGCAGGCGCGTGTTGCGAACGGTGCGCGTCGGTCCCTTGCACGGTGTGGCGGTCAACCCAAGCAACGGGCACGTATTTACGGGCAACGGCACCGATACAAGCGTGAGCGAGGTCGATCCCGTCGGCGGGCGCGTTCTGCGCACGGTGAAGGTTGGCGGACCGGTCGACGCGATCGCCTACGACCCGGCGACGAAGCATATTTACGCCGATGAAGACGACGGCTCGCACCTGTACGTCATCGATGCATCTTCGATGAGGTTGCTCAAAACGTTGACGCTCCCGGCGAAGAAGCTCGAATATCTTGCGGTAAATCCGCGCACCCATACGCTCTATCAGAATCTCACCGATCGCCGTGCGATTGCGGCGATCGATTCGACGACGTTGAAGGTGAAGCGCATCATGCCGACGCCGTTGCTGAAAGGCAACCATCCGTTGATTTTCGATGCCGCCGACAACGCGATCATCGACGTCGGCGAAAACGGCAAACTCGGCGTCTATTCGACGAGCGGAACCTTACTGCACGAGGCAAACTTCCCCGGCGGGGTCGACCAGTGCAGCTATAGTGCGCGCCGTCGCCTGCTCGCCTGTTTCGGAACCTCGCTGACGCTCTTCTCGATCCGTGCCGGCGGTACGCCCGAGCTGATCGGGCAGAGGAAGATCGCGCGCGGCATGCACACCGGCACGATCGATCCCAAGAGCGGCGATATCTGGGTCGGCTGGCCCGAAGGCGATCGCTCCTACGTCGAGGCCTTTACGCTCGCTCCGAAGCGGCGATAGGCGTGGCCGCTCATCGCCACCAGACTTCGCTGCGGGGCGTCCGGGCGACCCCGAAGCCCAAGCCCGAGGGTTACCCGAGCTACGGGCCGATGAACCGCCGCTACGTGGGTATGCCCGGGCACATCCACGAGGTCGTCGAGATCGAGGGCAAGCGGCTGGCAAAGGTCGGCTTCGACGACCGCAAGATCGTCTATTATTTGCTGGACGACCTGGAGCTTGACGAGAGCGCGCAGCGCGGAACCTTCCACGACCGGGAGGGCTAAGGCGCCGCTGGCGCAGAATAGCCGGGCTCGGCCTTCACGTGCCGACGTAGCTCAGTTGGTAGAGCAGCTGTTTCGTAAACAGCAGGTCAGCGGTTCGAGTCCGCTCGTCGGCTCCAGAAAAAGCCCGGCCACCGGCGTTCATCTCCCGGAAATCGACGGTCGCTGGTTGAAGATATCCACGACATGAAACAAAGACTTTCGAAAACCGCACTCATCGCGTTACTCGTGGTGGTGATGCCCGTCATGGCGCTCGCTGGCGGCGGCTGCGATGCGGCGTTTGGGAGCGATGCGCCTGCGATTATCAAGGTGCAATCGAGTTGGGGCCCTGCAGAACGAGCGATGGCAGCCGGGCATTATGCGCGGGCACTCCGGGAACTCCACGCAACGATGCCGGCGCTTCGTTCGATTCGAAAACCATTCATGCGTCGTTGCGTCGCGGGCGGCGCGGGAATCCGTATCGCAGCGGCGATGGCCGGGCTCGACTACATACAAGCGCACTCCGGTGATCTCGTCGGCGCGAAGAAGGCCGCCCATCACGCGTGGATCGCTTTCCCGATGGCGGATAACTGCCCGTAATATTGCAATGCGATGCTGATCGAGCATCCTGAACGACATCGTGGCGGGATCATGGATCGCTCCACGAAACCCGTAGTCGCCGACATTTTCAATACAAAATGAGGTCGTTGACGCCAGTCGATGACGTTGGACCAGGTTCTCTTCCTGTGCGTGCCATTCGAACTTGTCACATGCAAAAGCCGCCTTTTATGCTCTGCGGAACCGGCCCAGCGTTAGCATCGGATGGAACGGCGTATGAATTTGAGCCTCCGTTCCCGCGCGGGCGGCCCTAATGAGCGGCGGCCAACGAAACATTTGCTGCTGACTGGCGTAAGTTAAGAAATGACCGCTTCGCCAACGAGGAACCCATGATGCGCACTCGCTTCTTTCTTACTATGGCACTAGCTTTGGCTATGGCTTCTAGACTCGTAGCCGCTTCGCAGGCGCCGCTCCCCGCTAATGCTCATACTGTCGCCGCGCGCCTGAACGTAGCGATTTCCAAGCTTGCAGGCACCGCCACCGGCCAATCCCCGTCGCTTGCAGTAGCGATCGCCGAAAATGGACGGCTCATCTACGACCGTGGCTTTGGCAAAGCGAAGCCAAACACACGGTTTCGTATTGCCTCGATTACGAAGATGTTCACTGCGGTTTCGATTTTACAACTTGTAGAACAGCACCGCGTTGCGTTGGCTGCCTCCGTCGCTACCTATCTCCCATCTGTCCCGTATGCTCGCAAGATCACCGTTCGGGAGTTGCTGCAGCACACATCGGGCCTCTGGAACTACGTTAATGCGGCCTTTGTCGATGGCGCCGTCAGGAAACCGACGACGCCCGCTGCGATTCTTGCTTTGGCTGCATCACATCCACTCGGCTTTGCTCCCGGCACGAAGTACGCATACAGCAATACCGGGTACGTCGTTCTTGGGCTTATCGTGGAGCACGTCACCGGTCAATCGCTCTCGACCTACGAGCAGCAGCATATTTTCGCCCCGGCCGGAATGCACGATACAACCTTTGGCCGCGCCGCACCAAACGCTACGATGGCTGTCGGGTACATGACTCCTCATGGGCCGAGGGCAACCGCGTACGATCCGTCATGGTTGTTCGCTGACGGCGACATCGTCTCGACGGCCGCCGACGTGGCGCGATTCGACATCGCGCTTCTTGGCGGAAAACTGATTTCGCCGCAGACCTTTGCCCTGATGCAACAGAACCCGGTCGAAACGCACGATGCCAGCGGCAGCTATGGTCTTGGCGTTCAGATCAGCAGCCCGTTAGGCTACAGGTTCGTCGGGCATCACGGTGGTGTTCCCGGCTACGCGACCGATAACGAGATGGTGCCGAGCCATGGCCTTGCGATCGTGGTTCTCAGCAACTCGTTCGACTTTATCACCGGTCGTGTAAATCGCGTCGTCCTACGGACGCTCCTTCCGGTATCACCCGTGGCGGCGATCCGCGAAGATCCAGCAATTACGGCGCGATTCCGCTTGACGCTCCTCTCACTCTTAGAAGGGGAAATGGACCGTTCCAAGTTTACACCTAAAGTCGATGCTGCACTTACTCCCGACGTCCTCAAGCAGACCGTTATCGCGTTAAAACCGCTGGGCGCCGTCACGTCGGTGAAATATCGCTCGATGCGAAAAATGCGTCATGGGAATGCGTATTACTACGACGTTACGTTTGCAGATGGAAGAACGATGACATGGGAGTTCGCTCTCACCGCTCGTGGGAAAATCGCTGCAATCGGCAGCACCGGTGGTTAGCCGCGAGTTCGGTGATTTTCCGTTGCCTTGGGTAGGTTCGTGGGTTGCTTGTCCGCACGAAAGGCTTGAGGTGGCGGGCTGCCGGGCGGTGGCCCGGTATTGACGGGAAATTGGTCGATGTCGGGACTCTCCACGACCTCAAGAATATTGAGGTAATGCGCCCGGAGATCGATGCCTATTCCCGTCCTAGGAGCGGTCGCGATGCTGTGCCCCACGACCTGTGCCGCGCTTTCTTCATTGAGTTGGAAAGTGCGGCAACCGTCGAACAGTTGAAATTCGTAGTGGCTTCCGAGGCGCGCATTGCCATGGATCGTCGTCTTCATCGATGAGCCGGTGAGGAAAAGTTCGTACGGAGCGGCAATGA
The DNA here is from genome assembly GCA_013043945.1 of Vulcanimicrobiota bacterium. Lineage (GTDB taxonomy): Bacteria > Vulcanimicrobiota > Vulcanimicrobiia > Vulcanimicrobiales > Vulcanimicrobiaceae > JABEUX01. Next base: position 3,868 of record JABEUW010000190.1, read on the forward strand.
CAAATGCCGCAACGACCGATGCGTGAACGCCCAACGGGACGGGCATGCTCCGCAGGCAGCGGACGGTGGCAACGCTAAGCGAAGCCCTTCCGCCCACGCCAAGGCGCACCGACCTGTATGTAATAGATCCATTTCGGCCCCCGAACAGCGGAAAGTCGATTCGTCCGCCGCCCGCGTAGATTACCTGCACCGACGGTTGGGAGACGCAGGCCGCAGCGCCTCGTTGCGCGCGATTACGCGCTGCATCGACCCCGCCGCACGTCAGCACCGCCAGCAGCGTAACCGCAATGGTCGCCGCCGTGCGCCAACGGGGGCGATAGATTGATCCGTTCATTGCATTTGAAGCATTCGCGCTGAGGGACGCAATACCGTTTCATTCGGAGAGGATGCCGGCGGCCGGCCCGTCGTCGGGCGAGCGATGCGCTCGTTCTTGGTCGGTCCAATTTCCGATACTAGTTGGCTTCGCTACGGTGTGCGTTGCGCGATTGGTTACGTCGAAGGGCGCAGAGGGATGCCTTAGGCGCCGCCGAGATTGCCCAATGCATGGAGGATGGTGCCGTACCAAAGGTTCGAAGTGCGTTGGTAGATGTAGCCGGTCACGAGTGCAAGCGGAAGAGCGGAGAGAACTTCGAAAAGCACGCGCGATAGGGCAACGCGATCCATTAGGAGCAAAAAATGAGAGCACGAAAAGAGAAAGGCAGAGATTAGGGTGCCGAAACGAAAGGATAAAAAAGTACGCCGTCCAAGCGATGTACTGTTGATCGATGTTTGAATCGCTCCGCGAAAAAGGAACTCTTCGGTGACCGATGCGAGGGCAACGCCGGTCGCTAACCAAAGGTACCAGAGCACCGAGTGGCTCGCGAACGTGCCCTGCATGTTGGCCGTAAAGAGTGCGATACCAAGCGCGATGAGCCACAACCACCAGAGTCGTCGAGATGCATCCCAAAGGCTACCGATTGCGAAACGCGGATGCCCGCGACGCCGCTGGATTGCGACGGCCGCTAGAGTGATGAAAAGAATTAAAATAGATTGGCCGAGTTGAAGCCATGGTGCGTGCGCTTCGAATCGATAGGTGGCGTTCCCAACGACGTTCAGAACAAGAAAAAAGGCATAGAGAGAGATCGCGTCAATCCATCCCCCACGATCGACGATATCGGGCGCAATCGATGTTTCCGACGCAAACATGCTCTGAAGGGTTCCATTTTAGATTGCCTTCGCCTCCGAGCGCCGTAAGGTCGTTCGTCAGTGTGGGTGGCGTATGCTGTCCCGACGCGACGGTTCGATGTTACGGAGAGCTGAGCGTTCGCATGGTGGCGACGTTTGGGATGGGGTTCGCTGAAGTAAACGCGGGTGAGATGAAGAAGGTGTCGTGATGATCCATACAACGCCCCCTCCCCCACACGTTGCAAATGGCGTCTATTATTATGGAACGCGCGGGATGGCCGAGTGGCAGATCACCATTTCCGACGACGGCCGACGAATCGTTGACGAGTCGACGGAGAACACTCGATTGCCATCCTATGAAATAATTCGTTTTGACCCAAAGACTTTTTCCGTGACGTCCTCGCGGTCGCACCTTGGTGGTCCCGGTATGTGGATTTCTTCGCGATCGAGGGGCTCGGCGACCGTACAGCATACCTCGGGGAGAACGTGCGAAGGAATGCCAAAAGCGATCTGTTCGCGACCTCATGCAATCGTCACTCCGATGCCGGGTACGAAGCGCATTGTGCCATTCGAACCGTATTTGCTCCCCTTTATTATCGTGCGAAGCGGCGAGCGAAAATTTACGCTTGCTCCCGGAAGCATGCTATGGGTCGCAGGATCATGTGCCTCAACGAAGCCACGAGCGTATCCGAAGGATGCATGCCTCCACATATCCTGGAAC
>JABEUW010000191.1 GCA_013043945.1 Vulcanimicrobiota bacterium
GTCGCCGCCCTCGGGGCCGAGATCGATCGCATAGTCGGCAGTCTTAATAACGTCGAGATTGTGTTCGATGGTTAAGACGGTGTTGCCGGTCGCGACCAAACGTTGCAGCACATCGAGGAGCTTGTGGATATCGGCGAAATGCAGACCGGTCGTCGGCTCGTCGAGGACGTAGATGGTCCGCCCGGTCGAGCGACGCGCGAGCTCGGTTGCGAGCTTTACGCGCTGCGCCTCGCCGCCCGAAAGCGTCGTCGCAGGCTGCCCCATTTTAATGTAACCGAGGCCGACATCGCAGATCGTGCGCAAGCGATTGTGAATGCGCGGAATCGTCGCGAAAAACTCATCGGCTTCGTCGACGCGCATATCGAGGACGTCGGCGATGCTCTTCCCTTTATATTTCACCTCGAGCGTCTGCGCGTTATAGCGCTTTCCCTTACAGACCTCGCACGGTACGTAGACGTCGGGAAGAAAATGCATCTCGATTTTAATGATGCCGTCCCCTTGGCACGCTTCGCAACGCCCGCCCTTCACGTTGAACGAGAAGCGCCCCGGCGTATAGCCGCGCATCTTCGCCTCGGGGACCATCGAAAAGAGGTCGCGGATCAGATCGAAGGCGCCGGTATAGGTCGCCGGGTTGCTGCGCGGCGTCCTCCCGATCGGCGATTGATCGATGACGACGAGTTTGTCGAGTGCGTCGACGCCCTTGAGCGATCCGTAGGTTCCCGCAGGCGCACCACCGTGGAGGTGCTGGTTGAGCGCGCGCACGATCACCTGATTGACCAGCGACGATTTCCCGCTCCCGCTTACGCCGGTCACCGCGCAGAAAACGCCGAGCGGAATCCGCAGGTCGAGGTCGCGCAGATTGTTGGCGCGCGCCTTCCGCACCTCGAGCCAGCCCTTCGGCGTACGGCGCTGCGTGGGAATCGGAATGAATTTCCGTCCGCTCAAGTAGGCACCGGTCTCCGAACGCGGATTTGCGAGCACGTCGTCGAGCGTTCCGACGGTAAGAATCTCGCCGCCTTCGGCACCCGCTCCCGGCCCGATATCGACGATGACGTCGGCGGCGCGCATCGTGTCTTCGTCGTGTTCGATGACGACGAGCGTATTGCCGATATCGCGTAGCGTTCGCAAGGTTGCGAGCAATCGATCGTTGTCGCGTTGGTGCAAGCCGATCGAGGGTTCGTCGAGGATGTAGAGCACGCCGACGAGCGCGCTGCCGATCTGCGTCGCCAAACGAATACGCTGCGATTCACCACCGGAGAGCGTCGTCGCCGAACGCGCGAGCGTGAGATAGTCGAGCCCGACGTTGGAGAGAAAGCTCAAACGCGCGCGAATCTCCTTGATGATTTGGTGCGCGATCTGCAAGTCGCGTTCGCGCAGTTTCAACGTGCCGAAAAAACTCTCCGCACGTTCCACCGAGAGCCGCGTTAACTCGTCGATGTTCGCGCCGGCGATCTTCACCGCGAGCGCTTCGGGTTTCAGGCGCGCCCCTTTGCAGGTGGGGCAGACCGAGGTCGCCATATACTTTTCAATATCTTCTTTGACGTACTCGCTCGACGTCTCGGTATAGCGGCGCTGCAGATTATTCACGACCCCTTCGAAGGTCGCCTTATACTCCCAGGTCTTTCCCGAACGGGTCTTATAGGCAAACTCCTGTTCGCGATCGGTGCCGTAGAGCACGACCTCGAGCACCTCGTCGGAGAAGCGCTCGACCGGGGTCGTCATGCGTACGTTGTAGCGGCGCAGTACGCGCTCGAGTTGCTGCAAATAGTAGGCGTTCATCGAAGGGAAGCGCCCCGTGCCCAACGTCTTGCTCCAGGGCACGATCGCCCCATCGGCGATCGATTTGCTGCGGTCGGGGATCACCTTCCAGGGATCGATCTCGACTTTTTCGCCGAGTCCGCTGCATGCGGGGCAGGCACCGTAGGGTGAATTGAACGAGAAGAGGCGCGGTGCGAGCTCTTCGAACGAGAGCCCGCAATCGACGCATGCGAACGCCTCGCTGAACGTGAGTTCGCGCGGCTTTTTCTTCGGTTCCTCAAGCGAAGCGGTAACGATGCCGGTCGAGAGCCGCAATGTCGTCTCTATCGAATCGGTGAGCCGCTTGCGCATATCGGGCTTATTGACGAGCCGATCGACGACCACTTCGATGGTGTGCTTGCGTTTTTTGTCGATCGTGATTTTTTCGCGCAGTTCGCGCATCTCGCCGTCGACCCGAACGCGCGCGAAGCCCTCTTTCGCGATCTCCTCGAAGAGTTTGGTATATTCGCCCTTGCGTCCGCGGACCAACGGCGCTAACAACACGATGCGCGTGCCTTCGGGAAGCTCGAGGATGGCATCGACGATCTGCTCGCTGCTCTGCGTCGTGATCGCGCGCCCGCATTTCGGACAATGCGGCACCCCGATACGCGCGAAGAGAAGGCGCAAGTAATCGTAGATCTCCGTGACCGTTCCGACCGTCGAGCGCGGGTTGCGCGAGGTCGATTTCTGATCGATCGAGATCGCCGGCGAGAGCCCCTCGATATAATCGACGTCGGGCTTCTCCATCTGTCCTAAGAATTGGCGTGCGTACGACGAGAGCGACTCGACGTACCGGCGCTGCCCTTCGGCGTAGATCGTATCGAAGGCGAGCGAGGACTTGCCGGAGCCCGAGAGCCCGGTCACGACGATCAGCCGATTGCGCGGCAGCGTCAGATCGATGTTTTTGAGATTGTGTTCGCGCGCGCCCTTAATAACGATCGAATCGAGTCCGTGCCCCATGATTATCCGTTCCGAGACCGCGCCGCGGCAGTCTCCAGCGCTCGACCAACCCCCGAAAACGCGGTAACGGTTGCATGCGGGGGCGGCGCATCGGCGGGTAGGCGCTCTCCGCGCACGTTGAGCCAGATCGCGGTCATCCCCGCGGCTAAGGCGCCGGCGATATCGCGGTCGTAGCGATCGCCGACCATCGCGGCGTGCTTTGCCGGAACGCCGAGCCGGTCGCAGGCGTGTTGAAAGAACGCCGGGTCGGGCTTGAGCAACCCGGTATCGTCGGCAAAAAACGTTCCGTCGACCGCTTCGGCGAGCCCGAGCAGCGCAATTTTCTCAACGTGCGTTTCGGCGAAGCCGTTGGTGAGAATCCCGAGCCGGCGCCCGCGGGATCGCTGCTCTTCCAAGAGCTCGAGCGCTCCGGGGAAAAGTACGAAGTATTTTTTTCGAAGCAGGTAGTAGCGCTCGGCGGTGCGTCGCGCGAGCGCGGGGTCGACGATTCCGAGCTCTGCGAGCGCCCGCTCCCACATGCTCTCGCGCAGGTGCGCTAACTTCGTTCGCAACTGCTCCGGGCTTATTCCGTGCCAAAAACGTGCGGCTTCACGCGCGTAGGCATCGGCGAGCCTCCGCGCGTCGATATTTCGTTCGCGTGCGACCTCTTCGGCCGCCTCCATGCCGGCGAGCAGGCAGGCTTGCGTATCGTCGTGCAACGTATCATCGAGGTCGAAAAGAACGAGGTCGATCATTCCGGCTCTCTTTCGTCGAGCGCGCGCGCGAGCACTTTCGGCGCGCGCCCTCCGAACAGAATCGATTCGGCAGAACCGCTCTGCTTGCGCACTTCGATCAATTCATCGCGCACCGCGGCAGCCTTCTCGAATTCGAGATTCGCTGCGAACTCGCGCATCTTCTTTTCGAGATCGGCGGCCATTCGCGCCGCTACTTCGCGCGGTAGCCGGTCGCGAGCGCTTGGTTTTTTTTCTCCGCGATCTCCGCCGCCGACCATCGCGAGGATATCGCGAACCTCCTTACGCACGCTGCGCGGCTCGATACCGTGTTCGAGATTGTGCGCCGTCTGGCGCTCGCGGCGGCGTCGCGTTTCGCCGATCGCGCGGGCCATCGATTCGGTGAGGTTATCGGCATACATGATCACCTTGCCTTCGACGTGACGGGCGGCGCGGCCGATCGTTTGAATCAGCGAGGTCGCGCTGCGAAGGTAGCCTTCTTTGTCGGCATCGAGGATACCGACGAGCGAGACTTCGGGGAGATCGAGCCCTTCGCGCAACAGATTGATGCCGACGAGCACGTCGAAGACGCCGTTGCGAAGATCGCGCAGAATCGAGATGCGCTCGAGCGTATCGACCTCGCTATGGAGATAGCGCACCTTCAATCCCGCCTCGACGAGAAAATCGGTGAGATCCTCGGCCATTTTTTTCGTCAGGGTCGTGACTAACACGCGTTCGTTGCGCGCGACGCGTAAGCGAATCTCCTCCATCAAGTCGTCGACCTGATGGCGCGTCGGACGCACCTCGATCTCGGGGTCGACCAAACCGGTCGGCCGCACGATCATCTCCACCACCTGAGCGCTACGTCCGGTTTCGTACGTTCCCGGGGTGGCCGAAACGTAGATCGCCTGGTTGATGTGCGCGTCGAACTCTTCGTAACTCAACGGTCGATTATCGAGCGCGCTGGGAAGCCGGAAGCCGTGCTCCACCAGCGAGGATTTCCGTGCGCGATCGCCGGGCAACATGCCGTGCACCTGCGGCAGCGTGACGTGCGACTCATCGACGAAGAGTAGCCAATCCTTGGGAAAGAAATCGAGCAAACACCACGGCGTCGATCCGGCCTCACGCCCGGTCAGGTGACGCGAGTAGTTCTCGATGCCGTTGCAGTAGCCGACTTCGCGCAACATGTCGAGATCGTAGCGCGTCCGCTGCTCCAACCGTTGCGCTTCGAGCAGTTTTCCTCCATCGCGTAGCACCGCCAGCCGCTCGAAGAGCTCGACTTCGATGCTCGCGATCGCACGGCGTAATTTTTCGTCGGGCGTAATGAAGTGCTTTGCGGGAAAAACGAGAAGTTCGTCCTTCGACTCGACGTACTCTCCGGTCATCAAATTCACGACGTTGATCGCCTCGATGGTATCGCCGAAAAACTCGATTCGGTGGACGAGCTCCTCTTCGACGCCGACGAGTTCTAACGTGTCGCCACGTACCCGAAAGGTCCCGCGCACGAGGTTCAGGTCGTTTCGGCGATACTGCATATCGACGAGCCGGCGCAGCAGATAATCGCGATCGATCTCCTCTCCGACGGCGATGCGCTGCGACATCTCCATGTAATCCGAGGGCGAGCCGAGGCCGAAGATACAGGAGACCGAGGCGACGATGAGCGTGTCGCGCCTCGTCAGCAACGCTTGCGTCGCAGCGTGGCGCAGCCGTTCGATCTCATCGTTGATCGAGGAGTCTTTCTCGATATAGGTGTCGGTCGCCGCAACGTACGCCTCGGGCTGGTAGTAATCGAAGTACGAAACGAAATACTCGACGGCGTTCTGGGGGAAGAATTCGCGGAATTCCGCACAGAGTTGGGCGGCGAGCGTCTTGTTGTGGCAGAGCACGAGGGTCGGCTTTTGGACGAGTTCGATGGTTCGCGCCATCGCCATCGTCTTTCCCGAGCCGGTCACGCCGAGTAAAGTCTGAATGCGGTCGCCGCGCTCCACGCCGCCGGCGAGCGCCACGGTTGCCGCCGGCTGGTCCCCGGCGAGCGAGAAGGGTGAAACGAGCCGAAATGTTCCCTGCAAAGCCACTTTGAAAGTGATTCGGCGAGGAGTGGGAGCGGCCCGCTCGGAACCACAGGGTCTACCCGCTTGCCCTAGGAGCCAGCCCTTGAGCACCACGCCTCTCCTGTTTTCCGGGAGTTCGAATCCGCAACTCGCCGAGGCGATCGCCAAGCGCATGAAAATCTCGTTGGGCGACGCACTCGTTACGAAGTTCAAAAA
>JABEUW010000192.1 GCA_013043945.1 Vulcanimicrobiota bacterium
GACGCGCCTTCAGGGACGTGAACGCCGCGCGCCGGTTCGCGTAGGGATCGGGCACGGGCAACATGGGAGGCTATCGTAATCGAACATACGTTCGATGTCAACGCCGGATTTGGCCCCTCCCCGTCGAAGTGCCCGGAGGTGCCCAGCTTCGCTCTCCCCCGTGCCTCGCGACAGGAACGTGCCTTCTGCGCGACCGTCGCAGTGCTCGCTGCCGCACTCGCCGACCCCTGCCTCGAATTCGCTTCGAACGCAGGTTGGTTTGGAGCCGGTCGTTTTACCGACCGTAGCATGGCCGACGTCCTGCCTACGTTACTCTTCGGCGCCCTCTTCCTCGTCGCGCAATTGCTCGGCATCTTCCGTCGAGCCTACATTCGCCTGCGACTCGACGAGCCGCTACGCCGGCCGCTCGCGGGATTACTGCCGAGCATTTTCAGTTTGCAGCTCCTGCTGCTCTTCCTGATCGAGAGCATCGAGCAACGCATCGTCTACGGACATTTTCTCGGTGGGGCGCTCTGGCTAGGTGCGCCGATTCCTATCGCGCTCGCCATTCACGTGCTCTTTGCAGCGGGCATTGCGTTCCTCGTTGCAACGACGCTCCGTGAATTCACACGTCGCGCACCGGCGCTTGCAGCGGTGGTGCGCCTGCACCGAGAGATCCGTAGTACCCGCGCAACCGATATCCGTCGCAGCTTTGCCGAGGTTTTCTCCGCTCGGCCAGATCGTGTTTTTTGTTCTGTCGGCGAGCGCGCTCCTCCGATTCGGGTGGCTTCGTAACCCTCCCCAAATCGCACGACACCCTTCGGAGTCTCTCTCACCCATGAAACGACAACGCGTGCGCCCGAATATGGCGCGCATTCTCATCGCCTGCGCCCTGCTCGCCTTTATCGGCGGCTTCGCGATCTTCTTCTCGCAGGGCGCTCGACGCCTTGCCGGCGGGGTCGCCGCACGCCTGACGTTAGGCACGCAACCGATCGATATTCTCGTCATCGCCAATAACGCACGCGGCGTCGCCGCGAACGATCCGCTCGGCCTCGGCACCGCAGCGGGGCAGGCCGACGTTATTCTTCTCGCGCGAATCGACCCCGCGGCGCACCGCATCTATGCGATCACCATTCCGCGCGATACGCTCTTTGCACAACCCGGTTGGAACGATCCGGTACCGAAAATCAAAACGCTTTTCTTCATGGGCGATCAGGATAGCCCGCCGAAAGGGCCGCAAGAACTCGCGAAAGCCGTCGCGCAGCTCACCGGCTTGCCCGTCGACGGTTATATTGCGGCGAACTTCGCAGGTTTCGAACGCGCGATCGATCTCGTCGGCGGCATTACCGTCGACGTCAAGAAACGCATCTACGATCCACGCCATAGCGGAGCGAATTTTCAGCCCGGATTACAGCATATGAATGGGAAAGAAGCTCTCGCCTTCGTGCGCGTCCGGCAAAACATCGCCGGCAACTCCTACCGCATCAACGATTTTCAACGCATGCAAGCAGAGGTTCAGGTGCTGGGAATCCTTCGCAATAAACTCCTCAACCCGACGCATGCGGCGACGTTGATCCCCACCTTCGTCAAGAAGATGCACGGCGATATCGCCACCGATCTTCCACAAGCACGACTGATCCAAATCGGCATCGCGATGGCCGGCGCACCGGTCTACCAGGTGCCGCTCGGTTCGATCGACGATTCGATGACGCTCGCGCCGGCGAGCGTCCCGGGCATCAACGCCGAGGGCTATCTCGACGGCGCCGATTACGACGTGCTCGACCCGGCGGAGATCGCACGGCGGCTCGCGCCTTTCGGCGCACAAAACTCGAGCCTAGGTATCGATTTCCCGCCGCACGATAGCGTGCACGTCACGCTCTACGGAAGCGCGCACATGGCCCTGCACTTCGAACATCTCGGTTTTCTCGTAACGCGCGCGGGCGCCGCGACCGGAGCGCAACGCGTCCTCTATCCGGCGGGCGCAGCCGCGGCGGGATGGGAGGCAGCGCGGGCGCTCGGCGGCGGCGACGTCACCGTCGAGGCCGGCACCGGCAGCACGATCGTCGTCGAGGAATGATCGCCGCTAGGGCGCCTTGGGTGGAGTAATGCTCGCGCTGCACTCATGTGCAGCTGCTATCACCTGAGGCGCAACGGCATTCTGGCGTTGCACCATCGTCGATCTTGCCCAGCGCATTACATCGGCAATCGCGCGAATTGGATTGTAGCCTAAACTCAAGCCCGGCAGATTTTTTAAATTCACCGTCCCAGGTCCCAGCGATTGAGGAGCGATCCCGGCATAATTTTCATTATATAGGCTCGAATTCGGGGTAGGCGTAGCGAATGGGTTGTTTTTGATTTCTTGCGTTCCGCTTATCGCTCCGATATATTCAAAACCAGAGTGCTGCATATTCGCTAGTTGGCGGGTTGATACAAAACCATTTATGAGATCGATAGCAGATTTTTGTATCTTGAGCGAGTTAAGCAATCCCGCTTTTATCGCCGCGAGTTTTTTAGAGTCGCCCCCCATACCGCTATTAAAAATATTTCGATTTGCCAGTAGCGTATCAATTTTCGCCGTGTTCTTGACTAACGGCCCTACGAGATATTCCATACGTACTTGGGCAAGCTGACGCGCCGAGGCACCGGCTTTCCCTTCCGCATTGTAACGCACATAATCATCGAATAGGGGTTGGCTTTTGGCGATAATCGCATTATTCTGCAACATCAAGCCGATTGCCGGCCCAATGGCCTGATGTAGTCCGCTGCAGAGCGGTCGCGCAATGACATGAATGATGACTGGAAGTTTGAGATCGCTCGGTGGAGGCGACGCCTCGGCTGTGGTCTTACCATTCGCTAAACCGGCGGCAGCGAGCGACGCGCAGAGGGCCGTTGCTGACAGCGAGGCGAGCAACCGAGCACGTAAATTCATGGGGATCGATCCTCCTTAGTACCGGAACGACCCGGCCGCAGGAATCGTTTCGGCGCTCGCTACTCCGCAGCCTCGTCGACGGTATCGAGTGCCTGTTTTTCCTCGGAGGTGATCACTTTGCTCAGATCGAGGAGAATGATGAGCCGCGTATCGACCTTGCCGACGCCCTGGATGTACTCGGTGCCGATACCGGCGACCATCTCGGGAGCATCTTCAACGTTTTCGACCGGAATGTTGAGCACTTCGGAGACGCTGTCGACGACGATGCCGACCCGTTTACTTCCGATATCCGTAACGATGATACGGGTCGATTTCGTGTGGTCGGCGCGGTTCATGCCGAAGCGCGTACGGAGGTCGATAATGGGGATCAACTGGCCGCGTAGATTGATGACGCCTTCCATAAAGCGCGGCGCGCGCGGAACGTGCGTGATCTCAACCATGCGGATAATTTCCTGAACCTGCGAGATGTCGACGCCATACTCTTCGCCGCCTAAACGGAACGAAACGACCTGAAAGGTCTCGCCCGAGTACTGCTGCTTCTTCTCTTCTCTTTGCTCGGCCATCATGAACGTTATACCCCCGAAAACTCCGCACGCGTTACCTTGCCTCCGGCATAGGCATCGCTCACGAGTGAATGTACGTCGATAATCAACGAGATCGACCCGTTGCCGAGAATCGTTGCACCGGAGATACCCGGAATCCGCCCGACGACGTCGGAGAGCGGTTTAATGACGATCTCTTGCTCGCCCTCAAAGGAATCGACAACGAGCCCGACCTGACGCCCCTGTAGTCCGACGATCACGATCATTACTTTCTCGGGGTCGCGTTCGCCGCCAAGTTCGAAGAAATCGGCGATACGCAGCAACGGCACGACCTGGCCGCGCAGCGTGATGACCTCCGCTCCGTGAACCGTCCGTACGTCGGGCATCTCCACCCGCTGCGATTCGATCACCGAATCGAGCGGAATCGCGTAGAGTTCGTCGACGACGCGAACGAGCAGCGCCTGGATAATCGCCAGCGTCAGCGGCAGCTTAATCGTGAATCGCGTGCCTTGCCCCGGGGCCGAATCGACGTCGAAGATGCCCTTGAGTTTGGTGATATTCCGCTTTACGACATCCATGCCGACGCCGCGGCCGCTAACGTCGGAGACCTCGTCGGCCGTCGAAAAGCCCGGGGTGAAAATGAGTTCGATAAGCTCGCGATCGGTGAGCCGATCTTCGGTGCCGATCAGGCCGTTCTTGATCGCTTTCGCACGGACTTTATCGAGATTGATACCGCCGCCGTCGTCGGAGATCTCGATGATGATCTGGTTGCCTTCGTGATAGGCATTCAGCGCAATCGTGCCCATGCGCGGCTTTCCTTGCCGTTCGCGCTCGTCGGGAGCCTCGATCCCGTGATCGACGCAGTTCCGCAACAGATGCATGAGCGGCTCGCCGACTTCGTCGACGATCGTCTTATCGAGATCGGTATCGGCGCCCGATATCTGTAGCTGCACCTCTTTACCGCGCGCCTTGGCAACGTCGCGAACGGTGCGAGGGAAGCGATCGAAGACCTGGCCGATCGGCACCATGCGCACTTTCATGATCGACTCTTGAATCTCGTTGGTCGTGCGGGCGAGAAGCGCCGCGCTATCGGCGAGATCCTTCGAGAGCGGGCCGATGAGGCCGACCGATGCGTTGAGCGCCCGATCGCCCATGAGTCGTCCGAGCGTCGTCGCGATATCGGAGATGCGCGTACGATTGATGACGAGTTCGCCGACGAGATTGAGGAGCGCGTCGAGCCGGTCGATATCGACACGAATCGTCTGGGCGAGCGAACTCCGCTTGCCTTGCGCGGCGCTCTTCTTCGCGTCGGCACTCTCGCCGTTGCCCCGCGCGGGCGCAGCCTTTGCTGCAGCTGCTGCCGGCGCGGCGGGAAGGCTCTCGGGCGCAGGCGCGGGCGTGGGTGTCGCCGTCGCTGCAGCCTCGGCGAGCAGGCGTTCGATCTCGGCTTCGAACGCAGTGATCTCCGC
>JABEUW010000193.1 GCA_013043945.1 Vulcanimicrobiota bacterium
CCCCGAGATCGAAATCGTCGCCGTCAACGATCTCACCAGCGCCGCCGAATGCGCGCACCTCTTCAAACACGACAGCAACTACGGCACCTTTCCGGGCGACGTTTCTGCCTCTGCGAACGACATGACGATCGATGGACGAAAGATCTCGGTGATCGCCGAACGCGATCCGGCGAAGTTGCCCTGGAAGCAGCATGGCGTCGACGTCGTCATCGAATCGACCGGCCTTTTTACGGACGCTTCAAAAGCGCGCGCCCACATCGACGGCGGCGGGGCGAAGAAAGTCATCATCTCCGCTCCCGCCAAGGGGGAGGATCTCACGGTCGTCCTTGGCGTCAACGAAAAATCGTACGATCCGGAGAAACATCATATTATCTCCAACGCATCGTGCACCACGAATTGCCTTGCGACCGCGGTCAAGCCGATCGTCGATGGACTCGGCTGGGTGAAGGGTTTTATGACGACCGTTCACTCCTACACCAACGACCAGAACATTCTCGACGCACCGCATAAGGATCTTCGGCGCGCGCGCAACGCAGCAACGAATATCGTTCCGACGAGCACCGGCGCGGCGAAGGCGCTCTACCTTACGATCCCCGAAATTCAGGGGACCTTTGACGGGTTTGCTCTGCGCGTGCCCACACCGACGGTCTCGATGATTTACCTCGTCGCTCAAGTGAAAAAAGCGACCACGAAGGACGAGCTCAACGCCATTCTTCGCAAGGCCGCGCAGGGCGAGCTCAAAGAGTACGTGCAGTACTGCGAGGAAGAGCTCGTCTCGAGCGACTTCAAGAAATCGCCGTATAGTTCGATTATCGATTCATCGCTGAACAACGCTAACGGCGACCTCATCCAACTCGCTGCATGGTACGATAACGAATGGGGCTATTCGTGCCGGCTTGCCGACTTAACGTCGCTGGTGCTGCACAGTCTCAAAGGCTAGCGCGATGTCCTATGCGACGCTTGACGACCTCGACTGTGCCGGGAAGCGCGTCCTCCTCCGCGAGGACTTCAACGTTCCGCTCAAGGATGGGGCGATACTCGATTACACGCGCATCGACGCGGCGTTGCCGACGCTGCGGCGCCTGCAGGCGAAGGGTGCGCGCACGATCGTGCTCTCCCATCTCGGGCGCCCGAAGGGCGTCATCGACGATCGCTATTCGCTTCGCCTCGTCGCCGAGGCGCTGGCAAAGCGTTTAGGCGCCCCGGTAGCCTTTGCCGACGATTGCACCGGCGAGCCAGCACGCGCGACCGTCGCCGCGCTCGAACCCGGGGGCATCGCCCTGCTCGAAAACGTGCGTTTCCATGCCGGGGAAGAAACGAACGATGTAACCTTTGCTCGCGCCCTCGCCGAAAACGGCGACCTCTTCGTCAACGATGCTTTCGGCGCCGCGCATCGCGCGCACGCCTCGACCGAAGCACTCGCGCATCTCCTGCCCTGTGCCGCCGGACCGTTGCTGGAATTGGAGATTCGAACGCTCTCGCGGCTACTCGGCTCACCGGAGCGGCCGTTCGTCTGTGCGATCGGCGGCGCGAAGGTGCGCGATAAAGTCGCGCTTTTCACCCATCTCATGGATCGCGTCGATGCCTTCTGCGTTGGTGGCGGCATGGCGAACACCTTTCTCGCCGCCAAGGGCGTACATGTCGGACGCTCGCTGCGCGACGACGATCTCGACCCGGCGCGCGAAATTCTCGTTCGTGCCGACGGGAGCAAGGTACAGATTCATCTGCCGAGCGATGCCGTCGTCGCTCCTTCCTTCGATGCCGACGATCGCTCGCACGTGGTCGCGATCGACGACGTCGGCGATGAAATGATTCTCGATATTGGTCCGCTAACGGCGAAAGCGTACGCAGACGCACTCTCGCGCGCGAAGACGATCGTCTTTAACGGGCCGATGGGCGTCTACGAGAAAGAGAGCTATCGCGCCGGAACCCGCGCGGTCGGCGACGCGATCGCACGTGCGACCAAGCACGCCGGCTTTACGGTCGTCGGCGGCGGAGATGCGGCCGCTGCGGCGACGCTGCTCGGCTTTGCGAATCGCGTCTCGCACGTGAGCACCGGCGGCGGCGCGACATTGGAGTTTCTCGAAGGGCGAACGCTTCCCGGCATCGCTGCGTTGGAGCGCGCATGAATCGACGCGCGCCGCTCTTCGTCGGGAACTGGAAGATGAATAAGAACGCGTCACAAACGCGTTCCTTCATTGAAGCCTTTCTGCCGCTCGCTGAGAAAATATCTGCGCGAGTAGATATCGCGATCGCACCCCCGTTTACCGCGCTCGCCGCCGCCGCTGCCGCGCTCGCTGCGAGCAGCCGCGTAGCGCTCGCCGCACAAACGATGAGCGAGTACGGAGAGGGCGCCTACACCGGTGAGATCGCCGCATCGATGCTCGCGGAATTTCAGGTGAGCTACGTTATTCTCGGGCACTCCGAGCGTCGGCTCTATCAACACGAAAGCGATCTCGCGATTGGAGCGAAAGTACGTGCGGCGTTGGCCGCCGGAATGAAGCCGATCCTCGCCGTCGGCGAGAGTTTGGCGGTGCGTGAAGAGGGCAACGCCGTCGCACATGTCCTCGCGCAGCTCGAGGGCGCCCTCGGCGAGCTGAGCGACGATCGGGCAGCGCAGGTCGTCATCGCCTACGAACCGATCTGGGCGATCGGCACCGGGAAAAATTGCGATCGCGATCAAGCGCAGGAGATAGCGCATGCGATTCGCGGAAGCCGCGGTGCCTTCGCCGAGATACCGATTCTCTACGGCGGAAGTATGAAGCCCGAGAATGCCTCGGCGTACCTGCAGATGCCCGATATCGACGGCGGCTTAGTCGGCGGAGCATCGCTCGACCCCGCATCGTTCGCCGCCCTCATTACCGGAGCGGTCGCGGCGTGAACGTTCGTCCGCTCGTGCTCGCGGTACTCGATGGTTGGGGCTATCGCCCGGAGGCGCACGGAAACGCCATCGCGGCATCGCGTTTGCCTCATTACGATGCGTTGTTGGAGCGCTATCCCCACACGCTCCTCGAAGCGAGCGGCGAAGCGGTCGGCTTGCCGAAAGGGATTATGGGTAACAGCGAGGTCGGACATACCAACCTCGGGAGCGGGCGCGTCGTCCCGCAGGGCGTGGTGGTGATCGATGATGAGATCGCGCGCGGCGAGTTCGCGCGGAACCCCGTCCTCGTCGAAACCTTCGCGCATCTCCGCCGAACCGGTGGACGCCTGCATCTGCTCGGCCTGCTCTCCGACGGCCAGGTCCATAGCTCCATCACGCACCTCTTCGCACTCGTCGATGAAGCCGCCGCGGCGCGAATTCCATTCGCGATTCACGCTTTTCTCGATGGCCGCGATACGCCGCCGCGTTCGGCGCACCGTTATATCGATGCGATCGAAAGTCACTTATCCACCGTTCGGGCAGAAGGAGCGATCGCGACGCTCTCCGGCCGCTTTTATGCGATGGATCGCGATTCGCGTTGGGAACGGACGCAGGCCGCATACGATCTGCTCGCATTCGGGAAAACGGAGCGCCGCTTTGCGAACGCTTCCGATGCGTTGGAGTACGCCTACGCACGAGACGAGAGCGATGAGTTCGTGCTTCCATCTGCGATCGGCAAGGTACGTACCGTCGAAGACGGCGACGCGTGTATCTTTTTTAACTTTCGCCCCGACCGTGCACGTCAATTAACGACGATGTTCGATAAGGACGAACGCTATCACGACCTTCGTTTCGTCACGATGACGACGTACGATGAATCTTTTCCGAACCCGGTCCTCTTCGGGCCGAGGCCGCAGCACCATACCTTCGGCGAGGTGCTCGCACGCGCCGGGCTGCGCCAATTACGGCTTGCGGAGACGGAAAAATACGCGCACGTCACCTATTTTTTTAACGGCGGCCGCGAGGAGATTTTCGCCGGTGAGGAACGAACGCTCGTCCCTTCGGACCGCAGCGTCGCGACCTACGATCTCGAGCCGCGCATGAAAGCGCGGGAGATTACCGACGAAGCCCTCGCCGCACTCGCCTCGGGATCCTTCGATGCCATCGTGATGAATTATGCGAACGCCGATATGGTGGGGCACACCGGGAAATGGGAACCGACCATCGAGGCCTGCGAGGTGCTCGATACCTGCATCGCCGAGCTCGCGGAGGCGGTCCTCGCCGCCGGCGGGTTGCTCGCAATCACCGCCGACCACGGCAACGCCGAAGAGAAGATCGACGCAGCCGGAAACCCGCTCACCGCGCACACGACGAATCCCGTGCCGCTCATCTTGGTCGCGGAGCATCTCGAAATGGGGCTGCGCGAGGGAGGAAAACTCGGCGACGTCGCACCGACGCTGCTCGCGCTGATGGGCCTTCCCGTTCCGCTGGAGATGACCGGAACGATCCTGCTCGAACCCTAACGCACCACCACAAGGAGGTATATTCATGATCGACCGACGCGCCCCATCCGATAAGGTGCTCTCGCGCGACGCTGCAACCATCGAACAACTCGCCGGCGGCACGATCGACGTGGCGATCGTTCTCGGTACCGGGCTCTCGACCGCATTGCACCAGCACTGGAGCTTTACCGCGCTGCCCTACGACCGGCTCTTAGGGATTCCGGTCGCACCGCTGCTCGGACATGCGGGCGAAGTGATGGTCGGCGTCTGGCGCGGGAAGCGCGTTGCGGCGTTCGCCGGGCGCGTGCACCTCTACCAAGGATTCTCCGCACAACAAGTCACCGCGACGGTACGGCTCGCCGCCGAAGCTGGCGCGGGAACGATTCTGCTCACGAATGCCGCCGGTGCGACGAACGAAAGCTACGCCGCCGGCGATCTCATGTTGATCGCCGACCAGTTGAATCTCACCGGGCACAATCCGCTCGTCGCGTTACCGCAGCAGAACCTCTTTCTCGATTGCAGCGAACTCTATAGCGAACGGTTGCGCGCGCACATGCGCGCCGCGGCTGGTTCGCAGAGCCTCCACGAAGGCGTCTATGCCGGCCTACTCGGCCCGACCTACGAAACGCCTGCGGAGGCACGCTGGCTGCGGACGATCGGTGCCGACGCCGTGGGGATGTCGACGGTCCTCGAAGCGATCGTTGCAAAGTATCGCGGCCTCAACACCGTGGGCGTCAGCGTCATCACCAACCAGGCCGGAGCACCGGCGACCGGGCACGATGCCGTGAATGCAGCGGCGGTGAAAGCCGGCGACCGGCTCGCCGAACTGATCGACGCGTTCTTGATGCACGTCTAGCGATCCGTCGGGTTACCGCGCAAGGCGGTAGCTGCCGCTCGCATCGATCGCGA
This sequence comes from Vulcanimicrobiota bacterium, assembly GCA_013043945.1. Lineage (GTDB taxonomy): Bacteria > Vulcanimicrobiota > Vulcanimicrobiia > Vulcanimicrobiales > Vulcanimicrobiaceae > JABEUX01. The sequence continues at coordinate 5,272 of JABEUW010000193.1, forward strand.
TGCGAGCGCCGTCGACGGCGATACTCCGTGCGACGTGGTCCCAGAACGTCAACACCTTCAGCGCGATCGGGCGTACGCGCGCGATATACTCGCGGGCGCGTCGCGAGAGCGTGAGCGCATCGCGCGTCCACTCCGGGCGATCCGGCGAAAACGGCGGCGCCTCCAGCTCGATCTCTGCGACGTGCGGCGCGATCGCCGCCAGCGGATCGTTGTACGCGCTCTCCGGGCTGCGCTGCAGCGCCTCGCGTTCAATGCGGCGCATGAAGATACGGGTGCGTGCGAAGGTCGCGCAGCGCGCTGATGTGGAGTTGTGAGACGCGTTGGCGCGTGATGCCCAGCGAGGAACCGACGGTTGCGAGCGTCTGCCCGTGCAGGTAGTGATCGACGACGACGGCGCGTTTGCGTTGTGGAAGCTGCGCGATGCCCTCTTCGATCGCGCGATCGCGTTCGTTGCGCAAGACCTCGAGCAGCGGGTCGCCGCTCCAATCGATGGGAACGCGAACGTACTCGGGGAGCGGCGAGTCGAGCGAGAGCGGATTGCGTTCGGCGACCTCGGCGGCGCTCGAGCGATACTGCGGAAACTGCTCTTCGAGCCTCCGTTCGCTCGGCATCGCGCCTTCGCGCGCGGCAAGTGCGAAGCGTTCGCGTTCGACAGCGCGTAAGACACGGCGTGCGCGCTCGCCGACGGGATCGCGCCGACGCAGCGCATTAATCATCGATCCGAAGACGATCTTCGCCGCATAGCCTTCGAGCGGAATACCGAGCGCGGTATCGTAGCGATCGACCGCGCGGACGATAGCGAGATATCCCTCGCCGAGCAGCTCTTCGTGTTCGGCCTGCCGCACCACACGCTTCACGCGGCGCGCGAGGCGGCGCACCAACGGGAGTAACGAGAGGATCGTCGCGTCGCGTTGGGTCATCGCGCGCCGCTCATCTGTCGCGGGACTTCGTCGGCGAAGGGCTGCAATACCGCCGAGCCTAACGGGCCGAGCGCCTTTTCCAGCGGCGCGAGCGCGCTTTCGAGCAGCAGGCTCTCCAAGGTCGCGAGCACCGGCGCCGCAATCTCGCTAGCCACGGTTGAGGTTGTCCGCGATACGGAGCATCTCGTCGGCGGCCTGAACGCCC
>JABEUW010000020.1 GCA_013043945.1 Vulcanimicrobiota bacterium
TGATCCTCGCGTTCTCGCTCCCGCTCTTAGGGCTTTTCACCGTTCTCTTTGCCGATTGGTATTGGGTTGCATAGTATCGTTCAGAACGTCGCCAACCGTCGCGGCGTCCGCCAATTCACGAAATTCGCGATCGTCGGCCTCTCCGGCACGATCCTCAATTTCATCCTCTTCACCATCCTGCAGCGGCTCGTCCCCAACCACGACCAGGCGCTGCCGTACGCGATCATCTATTCGATCGCGTTTATGGCCGGAGGCGTCTGGAATTACTTCCTCAATCGACGCTGGACGTTCCGCTCGGAGGCGAACGCCGTACGCGAGGGCGTGCAGTTCCTCACCGTCTCGGCGCTCGCGCTCCTCGTCGGTCTCGGCCTCGCACCGTTAAGCAAGCCGTTCTTCGGCAACCATTACGGGCACCGTACCTGGTTGCTCGGGACGGTCGCCGGTATCTTCGTCAATTTCTTCGTCAATAAATACTGGACGTTCCGGCACACGCGGTGAAATCGTTTCGTTTTTTTCTGTTAGCGATCTGCGTTTTTGGCGCGGCACTTCGATTGCACGGCATTCATAATCCGATCCTCGATCATCCGAACTGGCGCCAAGGCGACACCGCCAATATCGCGCGCAACTTCTATCGGCTCAACGGCAACATTCTCTATCCGCAGACCAACTACGACGGGCCGCCCCCTCATTACGTCGAGTTGGAATTACAGATCGTTCCCTATCTCGCCGCATCGCTCTACCATTTCTTCGGGATCCACCCGATTTTCGGGCGCCTGCTGACGCTCGGCTTTAGCGTGGCGACGATTGCCGTGCTCGGCCTCTTCGGTCGATGGCTCTTCGACGACGCGCTCGCGGGGCTCGTCGCCGCGCTCGCCTATGCGATCTTCCCGGGAAGCATCTACTACGGACGCACCTTTACCCCCGACGCGACGATGGTGTTTTTTCTCACCGCGGCGCTCTACGCGACCTCGCGCTTGCTGCTCGAAGATCGCGCGGTCGAGCCGCGACGGCTCGCGCGCGCGGCGGGGCTCTGTACGCTCGCGCTTCTCGCGAAGCCGGTCGCCCTCGCGGGGCTTTTCGCCGCGCTCGGACCGCTGATCGAACGCCTGCGCGCCAAACATCCTATCCGCCCAACCGCACTCATCGTGCTCGGCTTCGTCCCACTTGCGATCCTCGAAATGTACGATCATGCAGTGCGTGGGCACGCCCAGTGGCTTTGGGCGAGTGCGATCGTTTCGAAGCACGTGCTCCCGCATCTTCTCGCCTCGCTGAGCTCGCTCCATGGTTTTGCCTGGCAACTCAAACACGCAGCCTACGGGCTCAATCTCTTCCGCCTCACGATGCTCGGAAGCATCGGCAGCATCGTCGTGCTCGCTTCGCTTCTCGTGCTTCCGCGCGTGAAGGCACGCTCGCGCCTGCTGCTCCCACTCTGGTTTCTCGGTGCTGCGTTCTATACGTATGCGGTCATCGCGGTGGAACGCGTCGATTACTACCTCTTTTTACTTCTGCCGCCATGCGCACTCGCGATCGGCGCCGCCGCAATCTGGGTGCGCGATCGCCTTGGCACCGGGCAGCGCGCGAGTATCGCACTCGCTCTCGGAGGAGCGCTCCTTGGGGCGGCGGTGCTGATCGGCGGACTGACGGCTATCGCGCCGTACTATCGCTACAGCAAGGTTGCCTACCGGAACGCGGTCGCACTCGACCGCGCCCTACCGCGCGGCGCCTTACCGGTCATCGCGCACTACGGGCCGGATATTTTCTACTACATGGATCGCTTCGGGTGGGAGGAAGACCCCTACCTTTGGACGCCGTTCGACGAAGAGAGCGCGATCGCGAAGGGATCGCATTATTTTATCTCGATTGAGGATGCGCGCTTTCGCAAAAATCTCGAACTCTGTGCGTGGATGTCGCGTTTCCCGCTCGTTCGCTTTCCGGGCGTCAGCTGGCCGGTCTACCACACTTCGCTCGCAGAGATTCTCCCGGGTGCGCACCGGCGCTGGCGCGCTTTTCGTCGCGCCGAGCGCGCTGGCAACGGGCGAGCCTTCCTCACCGCACACGGCCTCTGTCTCCTACACTCAGGGAAGGGGTAGGAGCGAAGCGCCTCCGAGGTTCGAGGAACTCGAGCCCGGTGCGTTGGGTACGCCGGAGCTGACCAACTGGCGATAGGCGATTAAACGATTCGTGTTGCGCGCGACGTCGAGTTCCAACTCGTAGGAAGCTTTGATCGCCGAGGTAAGGTCGGCGGTGTCGTAGGTGTACGAAAAACGGTGCAGGTTGCGCAAGATCGCTCTATTCGCAATATCGAGCTGCGTGTACGCCTCCAAAATGCGCCGAGCGGCGCTCCGATAGGTTGGATAATTCGAGCTGACGATGCTCTCCTTGAGGCGCGCGCTCTCGATCTCGGCGCGCAACGCTTGCAAGCGCAGGTTCTTCGGTTCGATGCGCTCGGCCTGACGGATCGTTCCCAGGGCACCTTGGAGATCGCCGAGGGTGTACTGCTTGTGCGCGAGGTCGGCGGCGGCGGCGACGTAGCCGGCGCGTACCGTCGCATCGTGAGGATCGATCTTGAGCGCGAGGCGATAGGAGCGTTCGGCACCACGCACGTCGCCGCGCGCGAGCGCGATACGCCCCTGGTGAACGCGCGTCTGCGCGACCCAGGAGACGACGGAGTGGGCGCAACCGCTCAAGGCGAGCAAAGCTCCCACGAGTGCGAGCGAGCGAAGGCTAGAAGTGAACGTGGACGGCAAGGCGGGCTACCTCCTCGATCAGAAGCGCTGCAGGCACGAAGAGCAATTGCGAGAGTATCGTACCGAGAATCGCGGTCAGGGACAAGTAGAAGACCATGGAGCGGACCTCGCCGATGCTGCGTTTGCCATGAATCGCTTGGTCGGTGATCATCGACGACGTGGGGTCGACGAAGAGCGTGAAGGCAATCGTGCCGATGCCGTTGACGACACCCGAGAGGCTGATCGCCGTGCGCGAGACCGCGGGGTCGAGGACCGATGCAAGGAACGCGCCTTGTACCCCGATTGCATAGACGGCCATCACGAGGATGTTAAAAATCAACATGCGGCGCGGTAATTGCCGCCATTTGAAGGCCCGCAATTGCGCGAGTGTCGGCAGATGCTCCGCGCGCAGCACCTCGAAGAAAATGCGCGGGTGCAACAATCGAGCGACGGCGTGGGGCACCGATCCGCGCGCCTCGAAGGAAGCGACGCCGCGACGGAAGAGATAGGCAAACATCGGCAAGAAGAGCGCGAAGACGATCATCCCGAGCGTCCCGGCGAGCACGATCAACCGCAGTTGCAATTCAAAGGTGTGCTGCCAGATTGCGAGCGTCGCGGGATCGTTATGATAGTGTACGACGGCGTGGCCGGCGGTATCGGAGAGCGGCCCGATAAAAAACGCCGAGAAGAGATTCGCCAAACGTCCGGTCGTGACAAAGAGATTAAAGAGTGAGATCGAGGTTGCGATCCGCTTGGTCTGCACGCCCGCGAGGCGTGCGGCGTAGGCGCCGATCGTAACGCCCTGCACGATGAACGTAATAACCATCGCGCCCAGGAGCTTCCCGGAGAGCAGGTGTGGGAGCAGCGGAAAACTATGCGCCATGGGCTCCCCAGCCGACCTCGGCCGCAGTCGTCGGGCCAACTAAGGCGAGGGCCCGTCGCTGCGAGGTGAATGCGAGGCTCGCAATCTCGAGAACTCCTTCGGTCGTGACCGCATCGATCCGCGCCTCGATCTCTTCTTGTGGAATCTCGCGGCCATGAATCAATTCTTGACGCCCGAGGCGCATCATGCGGCTCGAGGTGCTCTCGAGGCCCAGCGTCATACTGCCCTTGAGGTGCTCCTTCGCTTGGCGCAGCTCTTCTTCTCCGACGGGAACGCTCGCGAGCCGATCGACCTCATCGAGAATCGTATCGATGCAGGGCTGCGCGTTTTTGAGCGAGGTCCCCGCGTAGACGGCGAGACTTCCCGCTTCGCGATAGGTGCTACCGTAGGCGGTAATCGTATAGACGAGGCCGCGCTTTTCGCGAACTTCCTGAAAGAGCCGGCTCGACATACCGCCGCCGAGAATCGTCTGTGCGACCGAGAGCGCGAATCGGCGTTCGTCGCGCGCACTCACGCAGGGGCCGCCGAGCACGAGATGGACCTGCTCGATCTCTTTACTGCGTCGCACGAGCGCGGTGCGAACTGGTGGAGCGGATGCGACCGGCAACGCCGCCTTTCCGCTCTGCGCGCCGAGCGCGCCCCTCGCGAGCGCGACGATCTCATCGTGATCGACGTTGCCTGCGGCGCAGAGCACGACGGCATTGGGAGCGTAGTGGGCGGCGAGATGCGCGTGCAGGTCGCTCGATTCGAGCGCCCCAACCGTCTCGGGAATAACGATCGGCGGTGCGCCGAGATCCGAGCCTTCCCAGAGTTGCTGGGAGAACACCTCATGCACGAGATCGTCGGGAGCGTCTTCGTACATCTTGATCTCCTCGAGGACGACGTTGCGCTCCTTGCGCAACTCCTCGGGATCGAAGAGCGAACTCGTCAGCATATCGGAGAGCACGTCGATCGCCAGCGGAACGTGACGGTCGATGACCTTCGCGTAATAACAGGTCGTCTCTTTATCGGTGAATGCGTTGAGATCGCCCCCGACGGAATCGAGCGCCTCGGCAATCTCGCGCGCGCTGCGATGATGGGTGCCCTTAAAGAGCATATGCTCGACCATGTGCGAGATCCCCCGCAGATGGGGCGCCTCAGCGCTCGAACCGACATCGACCCAGAGGCCGATGCTCGCCGAGCGCACCGAGGAGATCGCCTCGGTAATCACGCGGACGCCATTCTCCAGCACGGTTTTTCTACGCATGGGGAACGCCTTTTGCCAGCGCGTGCGCGATCCATTCGGGATCTACGACGATCCCTTCGCCGCCCTTCAATCGCCGCGCGAGATGCGCGGCGCTCTCGCCGCGCCGCACGCTCAGGGTGAAGACGTCGCGTTCGGTCGGCATCGCCTTATCGCCCGAGACGACCGTTCCCGGCGCGACCGGTATCGGCACGACGATCCAACAATCGACCTCGCGAATCTGTTGCGAAACGGCGAACGCCGTTTCGACCGCATCGGCGAGCTCTCGATCGAGCTCGGCCTTGCTGACCGAGCCGTGGAATTTTTCTCCAGAAAATCGCAACCCGACATAGGCACGGTTCCCAAGCCCCGAAGCGCGTATCTCCAACAACTGCACCGGCAGTACGTGGGTGAAGAGTCGCTCCCCAATTGCTACCGCCAGCGCGCGCCGGTTGCCGCGAGCGCGAGCGACGGCATCGACCCGCGCGATCGAAGGAGGCGCAGGCGTCGCAGCGGTAGCCGAGGTCGGTATCGCGAGGGAGATCGCGGCACAGAGTGCCGCAAGCGACGCGTTAGTATGACGCGGCAACGTAGGCTCGTACCTCGGCTGGCTCTCCGCAGGCGACGCAGGCCGTCTCTCCACCCTCGAGCGGCCGCAGAACGCGCGTCGTCGCGGAGCATTCCGCTTTTATATGTGCCTCGCACTCCACTCGATCGCACCAGGCGATATCGATCATGCCGACGCGCGCGCGCGCGGCTTCATAGAAAGCGTCGCGCTCCTCGATTCGAACAATATGCGCGTCGAGCGCTTCCTTCGCTTGCCGATAGAGCGACTCTTGAACCAACTCCAAGGAGCGGCGCAACTCCGTTTCGAGCGCATCGATCGCGACGCTCCGCGAACGATCCGGCGCACCCTTTTCGAGATCGCGACGGACGACGATGACGCTGCCCGCATCGACGTCGCGTGGCCCGATCTCAATGCGTAAGGGAACGCCGCGCATCTCCCACTCGGCATATTTCCAGCCCGGCGATTGCTCGCGATCGTCGACGCGAACGCGCATACCGCTTCGCTTGAGCGCCGCCGCTAATTCGTGCGCGCGTTCCACCGCGCGCCGATCTTCACCGCGAACGATCGGAATGAAGACCGCCTCGATCGGCGCGAGTTTCGGCGGAATGCGCAAGCCGCGGTCGTCACCGTGCGCCATAATCATCGCTCCGAGCATTCGCCACGAAACGCCCCACGATGTCGTATACGCGTATTTAATCGCTCCATCGGCATCGGTAAATTGAATGTGAAACGCGCGCGAGAAATTCTGACCGAGATCGTGCGATGTCCCCGATTGCAGGGCTTTCCCATCGGGCATCAAGGCCTCGATGCTATAGGTTTCAATCGCCCCCGGGAAGCGTTCGCTCGCGCTCTTCGGCCCCGAGAGCACCGGCAACGCCGCAACGTTCCGCGCGAATTCTTCGTAGACGCCGAGCATCTTCAGCGTCTCCTCACGCGCCTCTTCCGCCGTTGCGTGGGCGGTGTGCCCTTCTTGCCAGAGGAACTCCATCGTCCGCAGAAACGGGCGCGTCGCTTTCTCCCAACGCACGACGTTCGCCCATTGATTGATGAGGATCGGCAGATCGCGATAGGACTCCACCCACTGCGCGTACATCGTGCCGATCGTCACCTCGGAGGTCGGACGAATCGCCAACCGTTCGGTGAGCTTTTCTCCGCCGCCGTGCGTGACCCACGCAACTTCGGGCGCGAAGCCTTCAACGTGCTCGGCCTCTTTCGTGAGCAGACTCTCGGGAATCAACAAAGGGAAGTAGGCGTTCTCGTGCCCCGTCGCTTTGAAACGTGCATCGAGTTCGCGCTGGAGATTCTCCCAGAGCCCGTAGCCATAGGGTCGTAAGACGACGCAGCCGCGCACCGGCGCGTACGAAATAAGTTCGGCCTTTAGGCAGACCGCCGTATACCAAGCCGAGAGATCCTCGGACTTCGGCGGGATCGATTTGGGGAGCGCGACGGGAGCTTCGGACATAAGCGCACCGGGTTCGCGCGATTTGGCGGGGCCGCCTGCGCGCGGGCGCGAAGCCGAGCGAACGATGCCCAAACTCACCCGTATTTACACGCGAACCGGCGACGATGGTAGCACCGGGCTCGTCGGGGGCCAACGGATCGCAAAAAACAGCCTCCGCATCGAGACCTACGGCACCGTCGATGAGCTCTCGAGCGCGGTCGGGCTCGCCCGCACCGAGATGCGGCCGCTCCTCGCCAAGCACGCACGGGCGCAGCGCCTCGATGCCTGGCTCGATTGGGTGCAGGATGCCCTCTTCAATCTCGGAAGCGATCTCGCCACCTTACCAGGCAACCGATGGGAAGGTATGCCGCTGACCTCCTCCGAGGACGTGCGTGCGCTCGAGCGTGCGATCGACGAAGCGCAGCGCGATCTCGAGCCGCTCGCAAACTTCATTCATCCCGGCGGCGCGCTGACCGGTGCGTTTTTACATCTGGCGCGTACCGTCTGTCGGCGCGCGGAGCGTCTGCTCGTCACCCTGCGCGCGGAGGAGGAGGGGCTCTCGATCGAGACCCTCCATTTCCTCAATCGCCTCTCCGATGCGCTCTTCGTCTGGTCGCGCTGGATCAACGCCGAGCTCCACGAGCCCGAGTACCTCTGGAACCCCAAGAGCGCTCCGCCCGCTCCCTGACGCTCGGCTAGGGGGACGCCGCGACCAAGCCTGCGAAGAGCGCGGCCGATGGCATTTTTTGAACGGCTGTTCGCTACAACGAACGTCGAGCGGCTGCGCGCGCTCGCACAACGAAAAATTCTCAAA
>JABEUW010000194.1 GCA_013043945.1 Vulcanimicrobiota bacterium
GCACGATCTGGAGAGGGCGGAGGATCGCCTCGATCCAGCGCGGGGTTCGCCAGCCGAGCTCGGTCGTATGGCGCCACCAAACGTGGAGTTGCCCGAGGAGGAGCCCCAGGAGCGCCCCTTGCCACGAAAGACGGGCGACCGCCGCCGCCACGATGAGGTAGGGGAGCGCTCCGAGGATGCCGTCGAGCAGGATCGCGGGGTCGCGCGAGAGGACGGCGTGATCCCAATAGGAACGACGACGGTCGTGATGAGTGCGAAGGTGTAACGTGAACCAGAGATGCTGCGGCACGTGGTAAAAGAAAGTCGAGCCGAGATCCCCGACAACGAGGACGATCAGTAATGCGCCAACGACGTGCATGGTTGCGTTCCCTTCTCCCTCGAGCGATGCCGATCTCGTTGGCGATGTTGTGCGCTTGCAGTGCGTTCTCCCTGCAAAAACATACGATCGTCAAACGAAACTCGCGCTTCGATAACGCTTTAGTTAACGCTACCTTAAGTTGGCCACAGCATCGTTTGCTCGACGCTTTTGCCGGCGGCGATTTCGTGCGCGGCGGCGGAATTGCTCGCGACGACGCTCGCGCAATCGCGCGTGCGATCCTCGCCGATAATCCGCGTATCGACACCGCATTCGCCATCTATCTCGCAATCGTTACCGAACGGGCGGCGCGTGAGAATGGTTTGTCGCCGCTCTTTTTTGCTGCGACCCTGCTCCAAGAATCCGCATATAACCCCTACGCGCTTTCGTCATCTGGTGCGATCGGTATCGGACAATTTATGCCCGGAACCGCCGCCATGCTCGGGCTCGATCCATTCGATCCCTATGCATCGATCGTGGCCTCGGCGCATCTCATCGGCGGATACGTTGCGAGCTACCGCAACGAAAGCAACGGGAGCTTGCACGGCACTCCATATGCGCTTGCCTTGGCTGCATATAACGCCGGGCCCGGAGCGGTGAGCGCCTATCGCGGCGTGCCGCCCTTCGCGGAGACCGTGCAATACATCGCGTTGATTCGCTATCGATGGGACAAAATGCGTGCGCACGAAGGGCTCGGGCGGATTCTCTTGCGTTTATAGAGAAGCGCGACGACGATGAGTCGGTTCCGTCAATTGCTCGCGCGACAACCGATCGCGCGCGATTCCGTTCAGAGCGATGGGCCGACGCTCCGTCGGGCGTTAGGTTGGCCTGCACTCACCGCAATCGGTCTGGGGACGATGCTCGGCGGAATATTTCCGACGATCGGTGCGGGCGCGCACGTCGCCGGGCCGGCGGTTATTCTCGCCTATCTTTTTTCGGGGCTCGTCAGCCTCTGCGTCGCGCTCTGTTATGCGGAGTTCGCATCGATGGTGCCGATCGCCGGAAGCGCGTATACCTACGCGTACGCGACCCTCGGGGAGTTTGTGGCCTGGGTGATCGGCTGGGATCTCATCCTCGAATACGGGCTCTCCGTTGCGCCGACTGCATCGTCGTGGTCGCAATATGCCGAGCACCTGCTCGCAAAAATCGGCGTCGTCGTGCCGATGTGGGCGCGCGAGGCAAATATGTTTACGGTGCATCCCCAGATAGATCTTATCGCGGCGCTCATTACGTTGGCGGTCGCCGTGCTGGTGGCGATCGGCATCCGCGAGTCGGCGCACGTCAACGGCGCGTTGGTGATCTTCCAGGTGCTCTCGATGCTGGTCTTTCTCGCCGTCGTGTTGCCGGGAGTGCACGCAGCGAATCTCACCCCGTTCGCACCGCACGGATGGCACGGAATCGTGGCGAGTACGGCGTTGGTCTTCTACGCCTACATCGGCTTCGATACCGTAACGGTGGCTTCGGAAGAAGCGCGCGAACCGAAGCGTCACGTTCCGATCGGTATTTTGCTTGCGCTCGCGATCGGGGGGCTGCTCTACGTGGCCATCGCCTATGCGACCGTCGGCGCGATACCCTATGGGCGGCTCTCCGATGGTGCGGCGATGCTCGATGCTCTCGGGAACGTCTCGCGCAATAACGTTTTCTACATTATCGTCGCCCTCGGCGGCGTCGCCGGCAACACGACGGTGATGCTCACCTCGTTGCTCGGGCAGATTCGTATTTTTTACGTGATGGCGCGCGACCGTATGTTGCCGCCGGGCGTCGCGCGTATCCACCCGGTCTTTCGTACCCCGGCGCGTATGACGATCGTCACCGGCGTAATCGTTGCTGTTCTCGCGGGAGCGCTGCCGCTCTCGACCTTGCTCGACTTCGTCAATATCGGGACGCTCACTGCGTTTGCAATCGTGTGCGCCGGCGTCTTCGTGCTGCGAATCGTCGAACCCGGCGCTCCGCGGCCCTTTCGTGCCCCGCTCGCGCCGCTCTTCACGATTTTGGGCGCGCTCGGGTGCATCTATCTCATCACCGGCCTCTCTTTGCCGACCTGGTTGCGATTTGCGGCGTGGTTCGTGGTAGGGCTCGCCGTGTATTTCCTCTATGGTTTTCATCGCTCGCTGCTGCGCCCGGAAGCAAAGCCATGAACGTCGCCGATTTCGGGGATCGTTATCGCGAGCGCATTTGGGAAACGCATATTGCCGAGGATTTCGAACGCGATATCGTCGCGGGATTTGCAGCGACACGAAAATCGATTCCCTCAAAATATCTCTACGACGCGTTGGGCTCGGCGCTCTTCGAGGCAATCGTGTTGCTTCCGGAGTACGACTTGCCGAGGCGCGAGAGTGAGCTTTTGGAACGATATGTCCGCGAAATCGTCGAGCGCACCCAAGGCCGACTTCGGTTGCTGGAATTGGGGAGCGGCAGCTCTCAGAAGACGCGAACGCTCATCGAGGCGGCGATCGAGCGATATGGCGCGGTCGAATATACGGCGGTCGATATCTCGCTCGATGCGGTGCGCAATGCCGCGGTGCAGTTGCTTGACCGCTATCCGGATGTATCGGTGCGTGCGCTCGTCGGAGACTACTTTCAGGTGCTCGGTGAAGTCACCCCCCAGCCGTCAACGCTCGCGCTGTGTTTAGGATCGAACTTGGGAAACTATCCCGGCGAACGCGGCGTCGAATTTCTTCGCGCCGTCCGCGGAGCGATCGCCCCCTCCGATATGCTGTTGCTCGGCGTCGACTTACGAAAAGATCGCGCACTCATGGAGCGCGCGTATAACGACGCCATCGGGGTTACGGCGGCGTTCTCCAAAAACGTTCTCGCACGAGTCAATCGCGATCTTGGTGCGGAGATCGATATCGGAAACTTCGAACATTCATCGGTATTCGACGAACGCACCGGGAGCATCGAATCCTATCTCGTCGCCATTCGCGCCGCCTCCTATTCGCTCGGGGGCGCTCGAAAGGCGGTGCGGTTTGCGGTAGGCGAACGCATCCATATCGAATCCTCGCATAAATTCACCCGTGACGAGCTGCGAGTGCTTGCCGACGAGTGCGGTTTTGTGGAGCGGGGATTTTTTACCGACGAAGAGGCCGCATTTGCACTCGTTCTTTTGGAACGCGGCGAAAACGCAACGAAAAAGTTATAACCGTTGCGTTCGGAACTCAAGCGCGCGAAATACGAACTCGCCGAGCAGCGCGAGAGCGACGACGCCGAGCGCTCCCTCGACGAGCATCGTACGATTCTGTAACGCAAATCCCGTAAACACGATCGATCCGAGCCCACCTCCGCCGACGTAGCCTCCGAGAGTGGCCAGCGCGATACTGCCGAGCGTGGCGATGCGCAGCCCGGAGAGGATCGCCGGCATCGCGAGCGGTAGCTCGATGCGTAATCGGCGTCTCCAAGCAGGCAATCCCAATGCCGCGGCGACCTCGCGTTGCTCTGCCGGGATCGCGCGAATGCCGACGACCGTACTGCGAAAGATCGCGTAGAGCGCGTATGCGACGAGTGCGATCTCAACGCTCGTGTCTCCGAGCCCGACGAAGCGCACGAGAACCGCGAGGAGCGCGAGCGAGGGAACGGTATAGAGTGCTCCCAGCAGAGCGGAGAGCGGGCGCTCGAACTTCGGGCGTTCGGCGAGTGCGAGCGCCGAGGGAACGGCGATAGCAGCGGCAATCGCCACGGCGACGGCGCAGAGGAGAATATGCGCGAGGATCGCGGAGATCACGCTCGCCTTTCGCGTTCGTCGAGGCGCGCGCGACGGTAGCGATGCAGCAGCTCGTCGCCACAGAGCAATTCGGCGGTGAATGCGTCGGGCGGGTTCTCGAGCAAAGCGCGTGGAGTCCCGATCGCTTGCAAACGTCCATCGTGCATGACGGCGATTCGATTGCCTAAGAGGAGCGCTTCATCGACGTCGTGCGTCACGAAGAGCGTCGTGGTGCGAGCCTCGCGCAAAACGGCGAGCAGTTCCTCCTGGAGCTGCGGGCGCAAGATCGGGTCGACGGCGCCGAATGGCTCGTCGAGCAGAAGCAGGCGGGGGTATGCGACGAGCGCGCGAGCGATTCCGACGCGCTGCGCTTGCCCGCCGGAGAGTTCGCGCGGGCGTCGGCTGCGATAGATCGTCGGTTCGAGGCGTACTGCAGCGAGCAACGCGTCGATGCGTGCGTTCGTTCGCTCGCGCGGCCAACCGAGCGTCTCGGGAACGAGCGAAAGATTTTCAGCGACGCTGAGATGCGCGAAGAGGCCGACGCCCTGAATCGCGTAGCCGATGCTTCGACGCAACGCGCCGAGCTCGAACTCGCGAATCTCGCGCCCGTCGATGCTGACGCTTCCTTCGCCGAGATCGACGAGGCGGTTGACGCAGCGTAGCAGGGTGCTTTTCCCCGATCCCGATGCGCCGACGATCGCGAGCAACTCTCCGGCCGCGACCTGAAGCGTGAGATTTTCGAGGGCGGGCGCGGCGCTACCGGGGAAGCGCACCGACGCACGATCGAACGCGACCGAGTATGGTGAATCGCTCATCGATTCGCGTGGAGAAATGCGCGCGCGACCGCCGCCGGCGTTGCTTGCTCGGATGCGACGCGTTCGTTCATCGAAGAAACCGCTTGCGTTGAGAGCCGAGCCGAGAGTGCGTCGAGCGTCTCGCGCAGTTTGGGGAAGTGCAGGAGCGTCGCTTCGCGGACGACCGGTGCGGCGTGATAGGCCGGCCAGAAGTGACGATCGTCGCGTAAGATGACGAGCCCCTGCGCCGCGATCGTACCGTCGGTGGTAAAAGCCGTTGCGACGTCGGCTTTGCCGGAAAGAAGTGCTTCGTACTTTAGAGCGATGTCGTACGTGCGAACCGACGCGAAGTGAAAGCCTCCATAGAATCGCTGTAATCCCGGCAACCCATCGGGGCGAGCGAGGAATTCCTGTATCGTGGCCAGGCGCAGCTGCGAAGCGAGCCGCGAGCACTCCGAGAGCGTGGCGAGGTGCAGGCGCTTGGAGATCGCTCGCGTCGTCGCTAGGGCTTGCGAATCGTTCATCGGTGCGGGCGTCAACCAGGTTGCACGATAGCGAGCTTGGAACGTGCTTCGAAGCAGCGCGAGAATCGCCGACCCGTCGCTCATCGGAGCGTGGTGCAGCACGTCGATGAGTGCGGTGCCCGTGTATTCGGGATAGCAATCGATATCGCCGCGCTCCAGCGCTGCCAAGGCGATCTGCGTCGAACCGAGATCGAACCGGCGCTCGACCGAGATGCCGACGCCCTCGAGCGCTTGCGCGTAGAGTTCGGCAAGCAGGATCGATTCGGCGAAGTTCTTCGATCCGACGCGCACCGAACGTGCGGGCGAACAGCGAGCGAGCGCGAGCGCGCCGCCGATCGTCGCGAGAGCGGTTGCGCGACGCATCAGGTGTGCGCCTCGGCGCTACGAGCGAGCAGCGAGAGCAGTGCGTCGACGGCGAAAGCGAGCACGGCGACCGTGCCTGCCGTCAACAGTAATAGGGTTTCGTTCCCCGTCTGCAGACCTCGGACGATGCCGTCGCCGAGCCCGCCTCCGCCGATAAATGTAGCGAGCGTTGCGCTCGCGATGCACTCCACGCCGGCGGTTCGGAGCCCGGCGAGCGCGAGCGGCGTTGTCGCCGGAACCTCGACGCGAAGAAAGCGCGTGCGCGCGCCGAGGCCGAGAGCGTCGGCGACCTCTCGCTGCGCCGCCGATAGGGAGCGCATTCCGGCGTCGACTGAGATCGCGATTGGGGGCAACGCGAGGAGTGCGAGCGCGAGGATCGCGGGCAGGCGCCCGACGCCGAGCCAGGGGAGCAGCAAGGCAAGCACGGCGATCGTGGGCAGGCTACGGGCGATGCCGACCCCGCCGAGCGTCGCGGCGCGCACGAAACGTGTTTTCGCCGTCAGGAGCGCAAGCGGTACCCCCACCGCGATTGCGATTGCGAGCGCCGCCCCGGCGATTTCGAGGTGCGTACCCGCCTCTGCGAGCAAATCGGAGAGCATCGAGGCTAGAGTTTCGCTCGCGCTCGGCGAATCCCGCGAAAACGATGCTCCAGCGATTCGAAGCCGCGGTTCCGCCGCAAAACGCAGAGCGGGGCGATGCCGAGCTCTTTTTCAGCCGCGAGCTATCGTGGCTGGCCTTCAACGAGCGCGTGCTCGAAGAGGCGCTCGACGAGAAGAACCCGCTCCTCGAACGGTTGAAATTCGTATCGATATTCGGCACGAATCTCGACGAGTTTTTTATGATTCGCGTTGCGGCGATCAAACAGCAGATCGCCGCCGGCGTCACCACGCGCTCCGACGACGGGCGCCTGCCCGCCGAGCATCTCGCAGCAATCTCCGAGAACATTCGCGAGACGTTGCCGCGACAGATGAAGGTGCTGCGCGACGAACTTTTCCCGGCCATCGTCGAAAAAGGCGTGCGGATTCTCGATGTGACCGATCTCGACGACGAGCGTGCCCGAACCGTGGAGCATGTATTCGACGAACGCATCTTTCCCGTTCTTACGCCGCTCGCGGTCGATAGCGGGCACCCATTCCCGTACATCTCCAATCTATCGCTTTCGTTGGCGGTCGAACTCGAAGAAGTGACGCCCGAGGGCATCGACGTGCATTTCGCGCGCGTGAAAATACCACCGACGCTCCCGCGATTTATCGAGATTTCGGAGAGCGCACCGGGTGGACGCAGCTTCGTTCTTATCGAAGATGCGATCGCGCATCATCTCGACGCGTTGTTTCCGGGCATGACCGTTCGCGCCTCATACCTGTTCCGAGTAACGCGCGATGCCGACCTCGATTTACAAGAGGATGAAGCCGACGATCTGCTGCAAGCGATCGAATCGGAGCTACAGAAACGGCGCTTCGGCGAGCCCGTGCGTCTGGAAGTCGAACGCGGTATTCCCGAGAACCTGCGCGCGTTTCTTCTCGACGCGCTCGATTTAAGCGAGTCGGATTGCTACGATATCGATGGTTTTATGGGGCTCAGCGATTTGATGTCGCTCTACCGTTTGGCGGGGCACGACGAATTGCGCGATCGCCCATTTACGCCGGCGATTCCGGCGCGGTTGCGAGGCGTTAGCGATCTCTTTGCCGCGATTCGCGAAGGCGATATCTTACTGCATCATCCGTACGATTCGTTCGATCCGGTGGTGCAATTCGTGCAAACTGCAGCGAACGACGACCGCGTCCTTGCCATAAAAGCGACGCTCTATCGCACCTCGGGCAGCGATTCTCCGATCGTGCGCGCGCTTTTGGAGGCGGCGGAGAATGAAAAGCAAGTGGCGGTCGTCATCGAGCTCAAAGCGCGGTTCGACGAAGAGAATAATATCGAATGGGCGCGCCGCCTCGAGCGCGCCGGCGTTCACGTTGTATACGGTTTTCCGGGGTTAAAAGTTCACGCAAAGGCGTTGTTGGTCGTACGGGAAGACGACGACGGGATCCGACGCTACATGCATTTTGGAACCGGCAATTACAACGAGAAGAGCGCGCGCCTCTATACCGACTTTAGCTTATTTACCGCGCGGGCGAGGCTTGGGGCTGATCTCGCACAGATGTTTAACGCACTGACGGGTTTCGCCAAGGTGACCGATTACGACGAGTTGCTCGTTGCGCCGGTGACGCTACGGCGCGAAATTCTCGCGGCGATCGATCGCGAGACCGAGCATGCGGAGGCAGGGCGCCCATGCGGAATTCGGGCGAAGCTCAACGCCCTGACCGACAAAGAGGTGGTGCGCGCGCTCTACCGGGCCTCTCAAGCCGGGGTCCCGATCGACCTCCTGGTGCGCGGCATGTGCACGCTCCGCCCGGGCGTGCCGGGCTTAAGCGAGAGTATCCGCGTTCGCTCGATCGTCGGGCGTTTTCTCGAACACTCCCGCCTCTTCGCCTTCGCCGACGGTGGCGCGCGGAGGCTCTTTATCGGGAGCGCCGATTGGATGGGGCGCAACCTGGATCGCCGGGTCGAGCTCGCCGTTCCCATCGAGGATCGCGAGATGGCGGCCGAACTGGACGGTTTGCTTGCCTCCGTGCTCTTCGCCGATACCCAACAGTCGCGGGAGCTGCTTCCCGATGGGAGCTACCAGCGCTTGGCGGCGCGCCCGGGGGCCGGAATCGACGCCCAAAACGAGCTGCTCCGGCGCCGCGAGCGCTTGCTTTCTTAATCTGCCCCTAATCTTATCAGGATACACTCAGCGGTATTCGAGGGCGTCTGCGCGATGGCGCAGACCTCGGATTTCTCGTTTCATACAGGAGGTTTGCTCTGAGTACACTCACTCGACTCCTGCTCGCCGCGGCACTCGCCGCGTTCGCCGTTGGACCCGTCAGCGCGGCAACGGTTCAGAACGCGTCGCATCGCCTCGTCGCACAGGCTGAATCTCAAAGCACCGGATCGGTGAGCGGATCGCTCCACGATGTCTCCGGCGCTCCAGTTGCGGGGGCGACGATCGCCGTCCGCGGCCCCAAAAGCTATTATGCACTCTCCGATACGAAGGGGAACTTTACCCTATCCGGCATCGCTCCCGGAGTCTACGAAATCATCGTTACCAAGCCCGGCTATCAAACTGCGACCGATACCGATTACACGGTCGTTGCGGGGCAGAGCCAGAACGTCGTCGTTACGATGCACGCCGCGACGTTTTCGTCGCTGCGCACCATTGCGACGGTTCGCGCCGTCGGTCGCGGCACGTTTAATACGACGCCGGCGGCGGTAAACGTCGTTTCGGCAGCAGCATATGCAAATCAAGGCGCGGTTCAGGTGACGCGCGTGCTCAGCCAGGTGCCGGGCGTGCAAATTTCCTTCCCGTCCAGCGGCGCGAACGCTGCCGTCCCGGGTGCAATCACGGTGCCCGATATTCGTGGTGCGGGCTCGTTCGAGACCGCAACGTTGATCGATGGCCATCCGCTCTCGGTCGGCACCTACGGCGACTACGTCACGACCTTCCTAAACGCGTATATGTTCTCCAATACCGAAGTCGTGAAGGGCCCCGGCGCAACCGTGCCGGTCAACTATGCGATCGGCGGAACGTTGAACTTCCGCACGAAGGATCCCACCTATACGCCGACCCCCGACATCGCACTCGGCGTCACGAACCACGGTGGAACGTTCTCGAACTTCGGGCTCTCCGATACGGTGAGTCGTCTCGGATTTGTCTTCGATGTGGCAACCCTCGACGATCCTTCGGTACTCGGTAACCAACCGGTCTATTACGATCCATCGGTCACTCCTACATACGATGCAAGCACGAATCAGAAGCTGACCGGCTTTAATGGCACCAGTCTCTATAGTGCCGTTCCCGGAACCGTGTCCTATATCCAGACCGCATACCCGCTCGTTGCCTGCTGCTATAACGTCCAGGGACAATATTCACAGACCGCCGAGCTCGTGAAGTTTCGCTACAAACTCTCCGACGCGACGACGGCAACCGTGAGCTATCTCGGCTCGCAGACCTTCTCCGATCAGAACGGCAACACCGGGAATCTTACGCTCGGCACGTTCTCGCCGCTCGCCGGGTATTCGGGGAGCCTCGCACCGGGCGCACTCGGCGTCAACTACCTTCACACGGGTGGAACGGACCAAGAAGTCAATAACGAGCCGATCGTCCAAGCGGAGGTTCGCTCGACGTTGGGGCGCGATACCGTTCTCGCGCGTTACTACCATGCCTCGATTCTTCGTCAAATCACCGAAGGCAATCCGAATGGAACGCCCGACTTGGTGACGCAGACGCTCTACGGTTCATCCTGTTCCGGAAAAATCACCGGCAACGTTTGCTCGGCGCCGACTTTCTACAACGGCACGCCGGTGACGCTCGCGGTTCACGATAGCTACGTGCAAAGCGAGCAAGATGCCCTCTCGGGAATTTCGTTCCTCTATCTCCACCCGGTCGGCAGCAATACGCTGAGCTTTGGTGTCGATCAGACCGTCTCGACCACAACCTCGTACTCGCAGACCACGTTTGCGAACGTTAGTCTCCCGACCGGATCGGCGCAAAAGTTCACCACGCTAACGTTACGCGGCCATTTTCGAATCAACCCGAAATGGAGCGGTTACGCGACTCTCTACGAAAATATCTACAATAGCACCTACCCGACTTCGTGCCCATTTTCCGGGCAATACAATACCTGCGCTATCGATGGATCCAATGAAACGTTCGCGTCAACTACGAACACGCATTTCGACGATCGCTTCGCCGTAACGTATCGGCCAAACAGCAATACGGTATTGCGTTTTGCTGCAGGGTCGGCGATCGCTCCCCCGTATCTACTTTTGCTGAGCCAAATCTCGGGGCCGGTTGCAAACTATAATAGTAGCGGCGGCTTCGCCACCTTGACGAAAAATAACGGTTCGTTAAAGCCGGAGACTTCCTTTGGGTACGATCTCGGCGCGAGCGTACGGTTCCCGAAAATCGCATCGGTTCTAACCGCCGATCTTTATCAAACGAATCTTTTCAATAAATATTTCAGCCAGGGATCTCCGAGCCCGTACACCTGTGCGAGCTCTCAAGTGCGCTGCTACAATCAGGGCTCGTTGATCGTTAATAACGCGCCGGTGTTCTACGAATCCAATATCAACCTCAATAACGCTCGTTTCCAGGGCATCGAAGTCGGCTTGCGTAGCCTTCCCCATGTTGGGCTCGGTTACGAACTCGAGGGCGACCTCTCGCGTGGCTACGTCTACAACCTGCCGCAGTATTTCTATTGTTCGAAACCGGGCCCAAACTGCACGCAAAACCAAAACCTCAACGTCATCGCCAACCAGAACTTCAACGGCGGTGGTATTCAGTACGGCAGCACGATCGGCTCGATGAACACGCGTCTGCCCTACGCGCAGGCGAATCTCGAACTGAACTATCGCACCGCCCACGGCCTCTACGCGGCGCTCGGCGACACGCTCTACGGGAATAATAACTCGTTAAATCGTGCGCCGTTCGGTATCGGCTACGTTACCGTGCGCGTGCCGATCAATAAACGCTTCAACTTCCAAATCTCCGGGGATAACATCTTCAACGCCTACAACGGACTCTTCCCGGTCTATGGCGGCGGCGTGCCGATTCCCCTCGTCAACGGTTCGCAAGCGGCAACCGTTGGCAACGTCCTCGGGCCGGCAACCTACCGGTTCATCCTCACGACGAAATTCTAACGACTCGCAATCGGCGCCGGGCGTCGGTGCAAAAGAGCTGGACTCGCAACTGCGAGCCCAGCTCTTTTGCGTTCGCTACGTTGTCACGCCGAGTAGGGCGCTTTAGCGCCCGTATCGAGGCGCGCGAAAGATCCCTCGATACGCCGCTTTCAGCGGCTACTCGGGATGACATTGCAGCGGCTACTCGGGATGACATTGCAGCGGCTACTCGGGATGACATTGCAGCGGATACTCGGGATGACATTGCAGCGGCTACTCGGAATAACGGCGAGGGGCTACGGTCGCACGAGTTTGAGAATCGCGCGCCATTCGTTCGTGCGAACGGGCTGCACCGAGAGGCGTTGGCCGCGTTGCAGCAGCGGCATCGCGGCGAGCGCGGGTATTTCGCGCAGGAGCGTTAGCGGCAGCACTTCGTCGAACGCGCGCACGAACGCCACATCGACGTTCAACCAGCGCGGCTTTTCGGGCGAACTCTTCGGGTCGAAGTATTCGCTGCGCGGATCGAACGCCGTCGCATCGGGGTAGGCCGCACGAACGACGCGACAGATGCCGACGATCCCCGGCACCGCACAGGACGAGTGGTAGAAGAAGCCTTCGTCGCCGATCGACATCGCTTGCATCAAGTTGCGCGCTTGATAGTTGCGCACGCCGCTCCATGGCGTCGTGCGGTCGCGTTGCAGATCCTCGATGGAATAACTCTGCGGCTCGCTCTTGAAGAGCCAGTACTTCGGCATGAGCGCCGACTACGGCGTTGGGGACTCGCTCGCCTCCGTTTCGGGAACGGCGCTCGCGCTCGCTTCGGGTTCCGGTGTCGGCGTCGGGAGACCCATCGCTCGCTCGGCTTCGCGTTGGGCGCGATCGAGCGCAGGGGTGCCGGGGTAATCCGATCGCATCCATTGGATAACCCGCATCGCGTGAATGCGCCCGCCTAAGGTGGGGACGAGCAGATAATCGTGCTCCAAGCGCGCGAGGTTTTTCGGTATCCAATCGTCGTGCGGATACTTATGCTCCCAATCGTGCATCGAATTTTCGATCAACGTCAACAACGGCAACGAATTCCGTGCATCGCTTGCGCTCTGCGATCGCGAGGCAATGAGGTGCAATTCGTTGCCGATGCCGATCGGGCTGAGTTGCATGCGACCGAAATACTCGTCGAGCGGTGCAGAGGCCGATGCAGAGCTCGCTTGAGAGGGAGAGCTCGTTGCGGCACGCGCCGGAAGCGATACAGTCGGCACGGTGAGAACGGCGCAAAGGGCGAGGGCCGCGCATGCGGCGGACGAAACAATCAGGCGCATGCCCAGAATATCGGCAGGTCGACGAACGGGTTCTAGAGGCGCGCCCGGCAACGTGGTAGGATAGCGCCCATGCAACGACGGGTCATTCACGCACGCGGAGAGGGCTGGGAGGGGGTCGAGCCGGAGGGCTACCGCCCAGGTGCCGCCGTCGGTATCGCACGGCATACCATCGTCGGCGGATGGAAGCCGGAGCCCGGATCGCCTGGCCCGCAACTCGAGCTGCGCTTCTTCGAACTCGATCCCGGGGCGGCGTCGCGCCTAGAACGGCACGAGCACGAGCATTACGTCATCGTCGGGCGTGGTGTGGGGCACGCCGTCGTCGGCGAGCGCGTCGAAGAGGTTGCGGCCGGCGATGTGATCTACGTCGCGCCGCTCGAACTGCATCAGTTTATCAATCGTGGTGAGGAGCGCTTTGGCTTCTACTGCATCGTGACCGCCGCTCGCGATGGGGCGCAGATCCCGGAGAAGGAAGAGATCGAGCGGCTCCTCGCCTCACCGGTCGCCCCGTTTATTCGCCCGGATGCCGTGCCGCCGCCGCTACGGCGCGGCACTTAGCCGCGTTCGACCGGGCGCGCCGGGTCGGCGCACCATTCACTCCAGGAGCCGGCATAGATTCGGTTGCCCGGAAGCCCCGCTGCGGTCGCTGCGAGGAGGTTCGCCGCCGCCGAGATGCCCGAGCCGCAGTAATGGACCAAGCGCTCGGACTCGCCGAGAGCCGTGAATTCCGCGCGGAGCTCCGAGGGCGGGCGTAAGTGCCCATCGGTGCGATAGTTGCTGCCGTAGGGGCGATTCTTCGCGCTGGGGATATGCCCGGCGACCGGGTCGATCGGCTCGACGTCGCCGCGAAAGCGCTCCGGCGCGCGTGCGTCGACCGGTTGGAGCGCTCCCCGCTCGATCTCGGTGAGGAGCTCTTCGGCGGTAACAACTGCATCGATCGGTGCGCCGATCGGAAAACGGCGCGCGATTCGTGAGCGCCGATCCGCTCCACGTTCGAGCGGTGCTCCCGAGCGCTCCCAGGCCGCAAAACCGCCGTCGAGAACGGCGATGCGTGCGTGCCCGAGATAGCGTGCGAGCATCCAACAGCGCGCGGCGAACATGCCCGCACCCTCGTCGTAGGCAACGATCTGGCTACGCTCGTCGGCACCGATCTCGCCAAGGAAGCGCGCAAATGCGCGCGGTTCGGGGAGCGGGTGGCGCCCGTTGCGCCCGGTCTTTGCACCGCTGAGATCGCTCTCGACATCGGCGAAGGCCGCACCGGAAATATGCGCTTCTTCGTATGCCGCACGTCCGGCGGCGAAATTCGCCAACGAATGGCGGCAATCGATGACGACCCACGCCGGATCGTGCAGGTGTGCCCGCAGCGCTTCGATATCGACGAGCGTTTCGTACTCCACGCGCGTGCGTTAGCGGAGATTGATAACGGGCTTGCTCTCCGCGCGATAGCCGAACGCGTTTTCGAGCAGCGTCGCGAGTTCGCCGTTTTCGGCCATCGGCCCGAGAATATCGGTATCGCCGTAGAACTTCCCGTCGATAAAGACTTTCGGCAGCGTCGGCCAATCGGTCATCTTTGCCAATGCATCGCGCTTCGGCATGTTTTCGAGGACGTCGATCACTTCAAATGGATAGCCGAATTTATTGAAGAAATCGATCGTTTCGAGGGTGAAACCGCAGCGCGGCATCGTTTTCGTCCCTTTTCCGTAGACGAGAATTTTGTGGGCGGCGATCTCTTCGGCGATCTCGCTGTGCAGTGCGTCAGGCATGTTCGTTCTCCGGAAGTTTCGTGGTGATTTCGAGGGCGTGAATGCGGCCGTCTTTGAGCGCCGCGTCGAGCGCGCGATAGACCAGGCGATGGCGGTCGAGCGGGTTGAGGCCCGCAAATGCCGCGGAGGTTACTTCGACGTTGAAGTGATCCATCGTGCCGGTGCGGTCGTGAATCGCGACGAGCGCATCGGGCATGGCTGCCCGTACGAGCGCGGTCAGTGAGGCGTTATCGATCATGGCTCTCTTATGGGTTGAGGTGAGTGGGGCGCGCATCGCGCAGCGACTGTGCTAACCCCTTGGCTTCGCGAAGCGTTTCGGGAAGGGCCTCCCCGGCACGCACGAGCGCTCGCGCTGCCCCGGCTGCGAGCACCACGGCGGCGGTGCCGAGCAAAATCGCCGGGACGCCGCTCGCCCGGATCGGGCCGATGCGAAGATCGAAGGAGCGCTGAAGCTTTGCGAGCCCTTTGAGTGCGGAACCGATTTTCATAGCCCTGCCAGGTTTGCGCCGCCCTCCGAAGCGACCTGCGCTCGGGCGATAGGTGCGCACGACTGCGAGCGCGTAGGGCGACCGGTATGATAGCCGCTCGACTTCCTAGCATCGGTGATCCGTCGCACCTGCGCGTGGAGGAGATTCCTACCCCCGAACCCGCCGCCGGCGAGATTCGCGTGCGCGTTCGCGCTGCAGCCTTGAACCGGCGCGATGCCTTCATTACCCGCGGACTCTATCCCGGTATCGCGCTGCCCTGCACGCTCGGCTCCGATGGCTGCGGGGTTGTCGACGCGCACGGTGCGGGGGCGAGCGGCCCGCGCGTTGGCGAGGAGGTCGTCATCGATCCGATGCTCGGCTGGGGCTCCGACCGCCGCATATGGGCCGATGGCAGCGGCATTCTCGGGATGCCGCACCCCGGAACGCTCGCGCAATTCGTCTGCGTTCCCGCGGCGAACGTTCATGCCAAGCCGGCGCATCTCGATAGCGATCGTGCTGCGGCACTGCCGCTCGCAGGGCTCACCGCCTATCGCGCGTTGATCACGCGCGCGCATCTGCGTGCCGGCGAAACGGTGTTGATTCCGGGCATCGGCAGCGGCGTCCAGAGTTTCGCGCTGCTCTTTGCAAAAGCGATCGGCGCGCGGGCCATCGTCACTTCGAGCAGCGACGAAAAACTTGAACGCGCGCGCGCGCTCGGTGCCGACGTTACGGTGAACTATGCGGCCGATCCGCAGTGGTTTAAAGCACTGAAGAGCGCCGGAGCGATCGACGTCGCAATCGACGGTTCGGGGGGCGAGACGTTCGCTCGTATTCTCGATCTCGTGCGTCCCGGCGGGCGCGTCGCAATCTATGGCGGCACCGGCGGCGATGCGAAGATTCGCCCGTTCTCGATATTTTGGAAGCAACTCGACGTGCTGGGTTCTTCGATGGGGAGCCCGGAGGATTTTCGCGATATGCTCGCGCTCGTCTCCGAGAAGCGCATCGAACCGGTCGTCGGCGCAGTCTTTCCGCTCGCCGATATCGTTGCCGCCGTCGAACGGTTAGAGTCGGGAGCGAATTTCGGAAAGATCGTCGTTACGGTAGGTTGAGCGAATACTCGTAGAGGGTATCGAGCCGTAATTGCGCGCCGAGTTCGGCTTCGACGAGCGGCGCGTGTTCGGCGCCGACGACGTTGACCCAATCGGGATTCAGAATCGCGTGTTCGCGCTCGGTCAGCGGCCGTTCGAGCCGCACGGCACTCACGCGCCGCTCTCCTTCAAGGGCGAGAAGATAGGCGAGCATCTGCCGTGCGGCCGCCGCCCACAGGCGCATATCCGCATCGCGATAGATGCGCTCGACGAGATCGGGAATCGTTTGTGGCCCCGCTGCAAGCGCGGCGAGGAGCTCCGCTTCGCGCCGTTCTCGATGCGCGATATACTCTTCGATTTTCGCGCGCGGTTCGGCAACGATCGGGCCGTGCCCGCAACAGATCGTGCGCGCATCGCCGAACTCGGCGAGCAGTCGGCGTAGCGTCGCCTGATATGGGCGCATCGCGCCGCCCGGCGGGGCGATCACGACGGTTCCGGTGCCGAGAATCGTGTCGCCGGTAAAGAGCGTCGCGCTCTCGCGTTCGTAGAAGACGAGATGCTCGAGCGTATGCCCGGGCGCGTCGATCGCGACGAGCTGGAGGTCGCCGACGCGCATTTCCTGGTTGTCGTTGAGAACGTCATCGTGAACTGCTGCGGAATAGGGATGCGCGAAGATGCGCGCACCGGTCGCCGCTGCGAGCATCGGCGCGGCGGGGGCATGGTCGGGGTGCCCGTGCGTGAGCGCGATCGCATGCAGGACGAGGGAGTTCTCGCGCAGGTAAGCGACGATGCGATCGACGTGGGCCGGAATCGCGGGGCCGGGATCGATGCAGAGTGCCTCGCCGGTCCGGGAAGCGAGGATCCACGTGTTGGTTCCGTCGAGGGTCATCGCCGAGGGGTTCGGAGCGCGCAGCAGCGCGACGCGTTCTACCACACGTTTTCGAGCTGTGCCGGCATCACGAATCCGCGGTCGGGATGCGTGGTCGGTTGAATCGTTACGACCGGCTTTGTGAGAGCGAGGCGCATGGCGATGGAGTTGTCCTCACAATCGAGCAAACGTTCGAGGTGCTTGACGGTTGGATAGACCAAGTTGAACGCCCCGCGGCGATACTCTGCGAGCGCTTCGCGTGCGGAGATCCAACGGCCATCGTGCGTCTCGCTCCGATCGGCACTCGCATCCTGTTTCGGCGGTGCGATTGCCATAAAAAAGTAGGTATCGTAGCGCCGTGGTTCGCCTGGCGGCGTCACCCAATGCGAGAACAAGGCAAGGGAACTTCCGGCAGCAACCAAGTCGCCTTTCTCTAAAATATCGAGGAAGCTCGCTCGCCCCGAACGCAGCGCCGCACGCCACTCCTCGCGCTGTTGCGCGCTCGGCGGAGTTGCGGCGTCGTCGCGCGGGAAAGCCATGAGGATCCCTGATTCCTCGAAAAGTTCGCGTAGCGCGGCGGCAACGATCGACGCGCGTTCCAGCGGCCCGGGATGTTCGACATCGGTCGGTAGCACATCGCTGCGCGTCTCGCGGAAGAGCGCGCCTGTCTCGCGCGGTGCGGTGCCGTCGATACGTGCGTGGAGCGCGGGAAGTGTATCGGCGAGGTCAACCGCTCCGCCGGGAAAAACGTAGGCATCGGGTGCGAAGGCGCTTTTCGCGGTGCGGCGCACCAAGAAGACCTGCGGCTCGCCCTCGATATCGCGCAAGAGCATAACGGTGGAGGCTCTGGGAATTTTGCTCATCGCAGGCTTCCTTTTCTGCCGTAGCGCATCCGTCCTATGCCGAGTTGGAGGGAGACAGAGGAATGATCGTTGCTTTGGGAAGCGACGAGCGGCACGAAACGGCCCTCGCCGCCTGTGAGGAATTGCGCCGGCGCGGCTACGAGGTACGCTCGTTTGGTGCGCTCGACGAGGGAGCGTCGACGCGCTGGTCGGCGGTCGGAAGGGCTGTCGGCGAGGCGGTAGCGTCGGGATCCTGTGCGAGCGGCGTGCTGTTCTGTTGGACCGGGACCGGGGTGAGCATCGCCGCTAATAAAGTGCGCGGTGTTCGAGCGGCGCTCTGCGCGGATGCCGCGACCGCTGCCGGCGCTCGCCGCTGGAACGATGCGAACGTCCTCTGCGCGAGCCTACGCTCGACGAGCGCCGCCGTTCTTGCGGAGATACTCGAAGCATGGTTCGCGACCACTCCGAGCGCGGAGCCCGAAGATCGCGCGGCCGTTGCGGATTTGGAGATGCCCCCATCCAAGCGATAGATTCGCTCGTTAGGGTGTTCGGATGGCGAGATACCACCTCGCCCCTACCCCTGCGAAAGGATGATATTGTACCGATGAAATTCCAACGAACCCTTGCGGCGATCGCCATCAGCATCGCCACGCTCACCGGCATCGCTTCGGCGAGTAGCATGAGCGGCATGAGCGGCGATATGATGTCGCACGGCAAACTGCTTCCGAACGTGACGATGTCGCCGTCTCGTTTTTCGGGCCCCGGCGTCTATACCGGCGCGCCGGCGCTTCCCGTTACGCTCTCGATGATCGTCGCCGGCGGCGGACCCGCGCACTTTAATTCTCTGACGCTGGTGAAGCGGCTCGCCGGCGCGAAGACCGGGGCCGAAGTCGCATCGCTAAATAAAAAATTCGGCGCGGCAAAGGTCGGCACGTTCCTCAAGGTTTTCAATTTTGTCGTCGCCGACGCGCTGAAAATTGTCACCGAGAAGCACGTCGCGCTTCCGAAGGTGCCGAGCCCGAACCCGAACGACGGGAAGGCGCTTGCAGGTGCGCTCTGGGCAGCAGGGCAGACCGGGCGCGGCTTCAACGTTGAGGTGCTCCTCGATCGCGCGGTCTCCCACCCAATTCACGTGCAAGTGATGAAAGATATCGATGCGAAATTCGGCATCGCAGCCGATGCGGATTACCACGCCGTGCTGACGCAAGCGATGCACGATCTCGCCGCGGTCTATCACTTCGATGCGATGGGCCGTTCGAGCTCGATGTAGCGCCCCTCACATTCGTCTGCGAAGGTGAGAGTACGATGAGAGCGCCCGCTAACCGCGGGCGTTCTCATAACGTTCTAAGGATTCACGCCTCCTTTACGATTAGACTTCTCCTCGTAGTCAAAGTTTGTTAACACGAATCGAGGAGGTCATCATGCGGAATCAAGTTTTGTTCGCGACGCTCGCCGCGCTTTTGCTCGCCGGTTGCGGTGGCGGTGCGGCCGGCACGGGGTCGACGCTTCCCGGCGGTTCATCCGGCGGAAACGGAGGCTCTGCGCCGCAGAGCGCACAGGTGCAGTCGGAGGACTCCATCGCCTCGGCGAACGCCGTCGGCTCGCCGGTGAAGGCGCTAAATAACGTCGAGAGCGGTGTCGGCAGCCCGCTGGCCACGGTCGGGCGCGGAGCTCTTGCGGTTACGAACGGTCAATGCAATAGCGGCGTCGAGTATTTCGTCCCGGATAAAAATGGCGATGCGAACTCAACCGAGCGGATCGTATTTTACGACCAAGCCTGCACGCAGATCGCACGCGACACCGTACGCAAATACACCGTTATCGGCACGAATGCGGAGAGTATCGCGCGAAGTGTCACACAATATCCGCAAGGGAACACGACGCCGAGCTCCGTGCGCAGCGATAACGTGACGCTTTCGAACGCCACCTTCGGCAGTAACGGATTCCCAATCGTTGCCGATGGTTTCGACCGCATTGAGAGCAGCACGCTCAATCTGACCGGTGTGAAAAGCATCGAATCGAACGCAGAGTATTCGATTGCTGCGGCGAACGCCGGCGCGAGTTCCTACTGCGGCGATAGCGCCGGCTTTAATGCCACTGGAATCTCCTCGCTGAACGAGACCTTCGGATGGGCGGGCGGCGATCTCTCCGGCGGGACCAGAACGGTCAATAGCGATGGATCGGTCACCTATAGCGGCACGCAATCCGGAACAAGTTACGTCGGCGGCATCGGCGCGCTCAACATCGCCACCGGCACGCAGAACACCGCCTGTCCGATCTCGACCCCGGATTTCACGCTGACCGGTGGAACGAGCAAAGGGAGCTATTCGATCCCGATGACAGCTACGTATAAATCGGGGCTTCTCGAGAACCTTAGCGTCACGAACGCGCAACTCGTCGATGGAGACACCCTCAACGTGACGACGAATACCTCGCAGCCACCGACGAGCAGCAACTTCATCAGCGGCGTGCTGACCAATAGCTCCGGCAATCAAGTCTCGACCTTCGCCGTCGATGCCTTCGGGGACGGAACGCTGACGGTAACCCAGAGCGGCACCCAATATGTGATGAATAACTGGCACGTTATTAAGTAGGCGCCTTTAGGCGGCGTATCGAGGCGCGCGAGTAGCGCTTCCTCGATACGCCGCTTTACGCGGTGGCGATGCGGCGATCGCGCAACAGAACGGTTCGGTCGGCGACCTCGACGAGTGCGGGGTCGTGCGTCGCGGCGAGCGTTGGGATCCCGGCATCGCGCAGCGCCGGAAGCGCACTCGTAATAAACGCTTCCCGCGCGCTGCTATCGAGAGCCGAGGTCGGCTCGTCGAAGAGCACGATCTGCGGGCTGCGGGCAAACGCACGTGCGATCGCGACGCGTTGGCGTTCGCCGCCGGAGAGCTGGTGCGGAAAACGCTCGGCGAGCCCTTCGATATCGAAGCGTGCGAGTAAGGCGAGCGCGCGCTCGTGCCGCCGAGCGCGATCGTCGAAGGCGAACGCGACGTTCTCCCACGCACGCAGATGAGGAAAGAGCAGATGCTCTTGCGGAAGATAGGCGATCGGACGCCGTTGCGGGGGGAGCCCGGAGAACGGCGTCCCTTCTGCGTCGAGCAATCCGGCGAGCGCGCGCAAGATCGTGCTTTTCCCTTCGCCGTTGCCGCCGAGGAGTACGGTGATGCCCGTAACATCGAACTCTACTTCGAGTTGGATCGGCTCGAAAATGCGATACGCGACGTGTAACGCGTTCATGCGATACCGCGTCGTTGGGCACGGAGCCCGAGCCAGAGCGGCAGCGGAAGTGCAACGAGATAGAAGATCCAAAGCAAAGGGAAGACCGCGCCGAGGCCGACGTCCTGGAGATTGACCCAGATTCGCACCGGAATGCCCATCGGGAAATATGCAACGATCAAGCAGATGCCGAACTCACCGAGTGCTCGCACCCATGCAATAGCGAGCGCCGCTCCTAATCCGACACGTGCGAGCGGTAGCGTGACGGTAAAAAAAATCGCCGGCTGCGATTTGCCGAGCGTTCGGGCGAGCGCTTCGTACTCCGGCGAAACACCTTCGAACGCCGCGCGCGCGAGTACCACGAAGAACGGCAATGCTCCGTAGGTAAGCGCGAGAACGAACGCGGGCGCGGAGTTCGTGAGCAAGAGCCCGATCCGAGCGAGCGGCGCACCCGCAGCACCGTACGGCCCGTAGAGCGTTTCGAGAACGATTCCCAGAGCCAACGGCGGTGAGAGCAGCGGCAGCAAAACGATGGCGTCGGCGACCCAGCGCGCCGGAAAATGCGTGCGTGCGAGCCACCAGGCAAAGGGCGTCCCTAACGCGATGACGAGCAGCATCGCACAGGCGCCGTATCCGAGCGAAACGCCGATCGCCGACCAGTCGCCGCGATCGAGCGAAAAGTGGGCCCACGGAGTGGCGAAAATCAGCGCGATAAACGGTGCGATGAGAAAGAGCAGCGCAGGAATGGCGAGCAGCCATGCCTCGTTTGGGCGACGGCGAGGCACTAAAGCGGCGAACCCAACGGTGGATCGTAGCCGTACGCGCGGAGGACTTGTTGGCCGCTATCCGAGCGAGCGTACTCGATAAACGCACGTGCAGCTTTTGGGTTGGTAGCGCCTTTTAATACCGCGGCATAAAAAACCAACGGCTGTGGGTGCAACGTTTTCAGCTTCCCGTGAACGGTGCTTCGGATCGTCGCACGTTCGTAGCTGCGGGCGTATGCGGGATCGCCGAGATCGATCTGAGGGGGGAGTGCGATGAAGGGCAAATGCAGCGATCGGACCGCACTCTCATATCCCGACGACGCATCGATCTCGCCGCTTTCGAGTCGGCTTAACAACGACGCTTCGGTGAAAATCTGTGCGGGGTTCCGCTCCGTGCCGAGAATTCGCTGCGAAAGGTCTGGGCGGTGGTAGTAATTTTGCGCGAGTTGCATGGTGAAAATGATGCTTTGCCCCTGCGGATCGGTGGCCGGGTCGGTGCGGCCAAAACGCAAGCCGGGAGTCTCAAGCACGCGCCACCAGGCGGTGTCTCCCCGTGCAGCTGCTTGAAATTGCGCGGCGAAGCGGCTCTTCGGGCTATAGGCGATCACCATCTGCGTGCGTGCGATGGGAACCGCGCGAGCGACGAGTCCCGCGCGCTGAAGAATGCGGATCGGTCCCGGTGTAATCGATATGAAGAGATCTGCTTGCAATCGTCCCGCTGCAATGAGGCGTGCCAAACCATAGGCGCCCGCCCCGATGCCCTGGTAGTTGAGGTGCGCGCTTCGCGCGAAGCGCGGCCCGAGGCCGCGATCCATCACCGCCCCCATCGAGCCCGCATACGCGATGCGTAGCGAAGGCACCGCAGCGGCTCCCTGCGTCGGCAGTAGGCCCACGCACGCGAGTGCCGCCAGGAAAAACCGTGAACATTTCATTCGTGTTTCGTTATCCGCTCGGCCTCATGAATCATGCGCCTTGGAGCGCTCCATGGCAGTAAGAGCGTACTGCCGCGAACGATGGGGGCGGAATATGGCAAGCGGAGTTGCGGCGGGAAAACAGGGAGTGGGAAAGCCCGAGCGCGCATAAGGGCAGGATGACCGCGACTATCGGCACTGCCTCCCTCCATTGAGCACGACGCTTCCGCCGGCCGCCGAGCCGCCGCGCTTTCTGCGCAAGGTCGGTGGCTTCGCCCTCTTGCTGCTCTCGTTCGCGGTCGCCGCCCTAGTAAATAAATTTCAGCCCGAGGTCGATCGCTTCATCCGCTCGATCGGGGGTTGGGCCTACCCGATGGCGACGGTCATCTTTGCGCTCGTCGCGTCGGCGCCGTTTTCAGTGACCGACGCACTCGCCGTTATGAACGGCGCGATCTTCGGGCCGCTCTGGGGTTCGATCATCAATGCCGTCGGGCTCGTTCTCGCGGCGATGCTCGGTTATTGGGTGAACCGGCACGCGACGCATCTCCTCGATCTCGATGCCTATCTCAAACGATTGCCGGCATGGACGCGCCGCTTTAAGCCCGGATCGCCGATGTTTCTCATCTGCGTCCGCGTCATCCCCGGTTTCGGCGGCACGGTTGCCACCGCGACCGCCGCGGTGATGCGGGTTCCTTTGATCCGACAGATCTACACGATGTGCGCCGTGGCGATTCCTATCTGCACGCTGCTGGCGATCGGCGGCAATCGAGTTACGGTTTGGGTGCACGGATACGAACGCCGCGCGGGGAATGCGGTGCGACGTTACGAACGTCGGGCCAAAGTGTATATCGATAAGCACGCTCATCCATTCCACATTCACTTTCGGCGCGTTCGCCCGACGCCGACTCCCTCGCCGATGGTAACGCCATGACGCACGAACTCATTGTCGATTCGAGCGGCATCGCCGCCCTCTGCGCGCGCCTCGAAGCGACCGATCGCGTCGGGCTCGATACCGAGTTCCATGCCGAGCGCAGTTACGCACCGCGCCTCATGGTATTGCAGCTCGCTTTCCCCGATTACACGGCGATCGTCGACCCGCTCGCGCCGGGAATCGATCTGCATCCGCTCGTCGATGCGATCGCAGGGGTGGTCGTCGTCGGGCACGCGTTGCAGAGCGATCTCAAGATTTTCGCCGAGCGATTCTGCCGCGTTCCGCCGAAACTCTTCGATACGCAAGTCGCGGCTTCGTTTCTCGGCTACGGCATGCAGATATCGCTCGCCGATCTCGTTCGCGATCTGATCGGCCTGAAGCTTGCGAAGACGCAGACCGTCAGCGACTGGTCGACGCGCCCCTTGAGCGAGAAGCAGATGGAGTATCTCGTCGACGACGTCGTGCACTTGTTGCCGATGCACGACATGCTGCAAGAAAAACTCGTAGAACGCGGCCGCCTCTCGTGGTCCGAAGAAGAATGCATCGCGCTGGCAAAACCGGAAAAATATCGCTTCGACCTGCGCCGCGCGTACATGAAAATTCCGGGCGCGGTGCGTATGAATCGGCGCGAACTCGCCGTTCTTGCAGAAGTCGTCGCCGAACGCGATGCGATCGCGAAAGAACGCGACATTCCGCCGAAGTTCGTTATTCCCGACGACGTGATCGGGGGCATCGCGCAGTTGCGCCCGAAGCACCTCGATGATCTCGTACAACTCCGTCGCCTCGAATCGAACGCGCGACGCAATTTCGGCGTACGGTTGCTCGAAGCGGTCGAACGCGGCGAAGCGGTGCCGGAGAGCGAATTACCGGAGCGCCCGAATCGCCCGCTCGGCTCCGATCGCGAGACGCTGGCGACGCTCCTGGGGGTCGCCGTGGGTGAGGCCGCACGCGATGCCGGGCTTCCGCAGGGGCTCCTGGTTACCCGTGCCGCACTCGAACGAGCCGCGCGCGAGGCGCCGGGGAGCGCCGAAGAACTCGGCGAGCTCCTGGGACTCTCCGAATGGCGAAGTGCGCTCGTCGTCGAGCCGCTGTGGAGACTTTTGTCGGGAGAAACGCGAATTGTCGTCGAGGGCTATGCAAAAGGAGAGCCGAAAGTAACGCTCATATCATGAGCGCTCAAACATCAAGCTTCAACGCCGTCGGTACCCTGCGCGTCGGCGACCGATCCTACACATATTACCGCCTCGCTGCATTGCACGAGGCCGGGCTCGCCGATCTTGCGACGCTGCCGTACTCGATCAAGATTCTTTTAGAGAATCTTCTTCGCTTTGAAGACGGCCGTTCGGTAACGAAGGGCGACATCGAAGCGCTCGCACGCTGGAGCCCACGCGCGCACTCGGAAAAAGAGATCGCTTTTCGGCCGGCGCGCGTGCTCCTACAAGATTTTACGGGCGTTCCGTGCGTCGTCGATCTCGCCGCAATGCGCGACGCGATGGCGACGATGGGCGGCGACCCCAACGCCATCAATCCGTTACAGCCGGTCGAACTCGTCATCGACCACTCGGTGCAGGTCGATCGCTTCGGTACCGCCGATGCGGCGGATCGCAATGCCGAGATCGAGTTCGAACGCAATCGCGAACGCTATGCGTTTCTCAAGTGGGGGCAATCGGCGCTTGCGAATTTTCGCGCCGTTCCGCCCGATACCGGCATCGTCCATCAAGTCAACATCGAATATCTCGCGCGCGTTATTTTCGGCGCCGGTGGCGCGGGCGTCGCCTACGATCCGGCGAGCGCAGTCGCCTATCCCGATAGCGCGGTCGGCACCGATTCGCACACGACGATGGTCGACGGCTTAGGCGTCCTCGCCTTCGGCGTCGGCGGTATCGAGGCCGAAGCGGCGATGTTGGGGCAACCGGTCACGATGTTGATTCCCGAGGTCATCGGGTTTAAGCTCGAAGGCGCGTTGCGTGAAGGCGTCACCGCGACCGATCTCGTGTTGACCGTGACGCAGATGTTGCGCAAAAAGGGCGTCGTCGGGAAATTCGTCGAGTTTTACGGCACGGGTCTGAGCCGCTTGCCGGTCGCGGACCGCACCACGATCGGCAACATGTCGCCCGAGTTCGGATCGACGGTCGCCATGTTCCCGATCGACGACCGGACCCTGGAGTATATGCGCCTCACCGGTCGCGCGCCCGAACATATTGCGCTCGTCGAAGCGTACGCGCGCGCGCAGGGAATCTTCCGCACCGACGACGCGCCCGAGCCGCAGTATAGCGATACGCTGGTGCTCGATCTCGGCACGGTCGAACCGAGCCTCGCCGGCCCGCGCCGTCCGCAGGA
>JABEUW010000195.1 GCA_013043945.1 Vulcanimicrobiota bacterium
GGCGCGCCACCGGAAGGCGATGAACCGCCCTCCCGTCGAGCTCGATCGTTCCCATTGCGGGCATTTCAAAGCCCGCGCAGGCACGGAGCAACGTCGTTTTCCCGACGCCGTTCGGGCCGAGCACGGCGACGAATTCGCCGGGACGAAGTTCGAAATCGATATCCTCGAGAACGCGTCGGCCTCCGCGTTCGAGAGCGAGCCCCCGCGCGCGAATCATCGGCGGTGCTCGCGCCGGAGATAGATGATGATGAAGATGGGGATTCCCGCGAACGCGAGCACGATGCCTAAGGGGAGTTCGCGCGGGGCGATGACCGAACGCGCGATTGCGTCGGCGGCGATGGCCATCGCCGCGCCGAGAAAGGCGCTTGCAGGCAAGAGTGTTCGTGCATCGCTGCCGACGATGCGACGCGCGAGATGCGGCACGATCAGCCCGACGAAACCGACCATGCCCGCTAACGAAACCGCCGCTGCGGTGAGCAGCGTCGCCGAGCCGAGAATCGACCATTGCGCGCGTTCGATGTCGAGCCCGATTCCGCGCGCGCGAAGGTCGCCGATACGCAGGGCGTCGAGCGAACGAACGTTTGCGAGGGCGGCGATCGCCCCGATGGCGGCGTACGGGAGCGCGAAACGCAGGTCGTTCCAGCCGCGCCCGGCGAGGCTGCCGACGAGCCACGCTTGCAGCGTGAGCTGAAATGAAATGCTGCGCGCGAGAACGCTCAGCAGTGCGACCGAAGCGGCGAGCAGTGCGGAGATTGCGACGCCGGCGAGAATCAGCCGCGTCGCATCGATCCCGCCGCCGCGCCGGGCGAGCGCGGCGACGAGCAGCGAGGCGGCGAGCCCGCCGACGAAGCCGAGGACGGGAAGCACGGAGAGCGCGACTCCGAACGCCAGCGCGGCCGCAATCGCCGCTGCGGCACCGGCACTGGTTCCGATGAGATAGGGATCGACGAGGGGATTGCGCAGCATCCCTTGCAGCTGCGCGCCCGCGAGTGCGAGCGCCGCACCGACGAGTGCCGCGCAGAGGACGCGCGGCATACGGAGTTGCCAGAGAATCGTGTGCGCGATGTCGCGCGCGTGCGGATGGGCGAGCGCGTGAAAGACTTGGGAGAGTGGAAGCGCGTCCCCTCCGACGGCAAGCCCCGCACCCGCAGCGAGGATCGCGGCGAGTGGTGGGATCAGCCGTCGGAGGATCACGTTCCGTCGCTACCTGGTCGAGAACTCAACCGAGAAGCTCCGACCGGGCATCGGATATCCCGATATTTGTGCGTACCGTTCGTTGCCGAGGTTCTCTCCGCGCAGGACGATCGTGGCGCGGCGAGCGACGCGGAATTGCAGGTACGCCGAGAGATTCGTGTAGCCGATCGCTTGGGCGAAGAGAGGATTCGGCTGCGGGTTCCCGTTGGCATCGTAGTAGATCTCGTTCGCGGGATCGTTCCGGAGCCCGGCGGTACTTGCGGTGATTCCCCAACCGGTAAGCCCCGGTGCGAAAGAACGCGATGAGCGGTAATCGAGCGTTATGCGCGACGCGAGAACCGGCCCGCGCCCGTAGATGCGCGCGTTCGTCGTCAGATCGAGTGCGCGGTAGAGATCGGTGATCGATGCATCGACGCCGATACCGTGGAGCCGCCGCGTTTTCGCCGTCAACGTGAAGCCTTGAAGGGATGCTTGGTCGACGTTTTCGGGGATAAAGAGCGGCGGCGCGTAGACGATCAAGTTCGTGGCGCGCGTGTCGAAGAACGTGAGTGCCGTTCCGCCGAGCACCCGGTCGTTGGAAAGCGTGAGGTCGGCAACGCGTGCGCGCTCGGGTTGGAGATTGGGGTTCGAGCACGGATACGCGGCCGGGCAGGGATAGTATAGCTCGAAAATCGTCGGGGCCCGAAACGCCGTCGCGAGATTTGCGCGCAGCATCGTATCGCCGCCGAGGGCGAAGCGCCCGCCGATTGCAGGCGAGAGCGAATTGCCGGCGCTGCCGTCGCGCTCCCCGCGAAGCCCGACGTAGTAGGAGTTGCTCTTGCCGGAGAACCAGTGTTCTTGGGCGTAGAGCGCGCTCTGCGAGACGCTCGGCGCCGCAATGCCGCTCGGAGAATTATCGATCAGCGAGGTGCCGCGCGAGAGGTCGATACCGTAGAGCAGATCGGAGTGCGCGGCATGAACGATATTGCGAAGGTTGAAGCTCGTCGAGGCATACCGCGAGACCGTTTGGCAGCCCGCCCCGACGCACGACGTATAGGCGAGGGCATCGGTCGAGCCGACGATCTGCGCGATACTCTCGCTCTGCGCGCGCCGATAGGCGAAGCGGCCGTGCAGGTAGCTATCGACGGTATCTTGCCGAGAAGTCGGGGTATAGTTGCCGTAATTTCCCGGCACGCCGAGATGTTGCGAGGTGATGCCGAGATTAAAGCGGGCGTTAACGGCGCCGAATCGGTGCGTGAAATCGCTACGGAGCGTCGAGCGTTCGACATCGGCATTGGCGCGCGTCGTCCCATCGGGCAGCGAATAGGCGTTCGCCGCCACGTAGCGTTCGAAACTCAGAAACGGAACGTCGATGCGAAGATCGTTTGTTCCGAAGGAGCCCGTGCGAAGATCGACGCGCGTACGGCGACGCGGTGCGGTGATGATATTTATGACGCCGCCGATCGCGCCCGAACCGAACAGCGTCGAGCCGCCGCCTTCGACGACCTCGATGCGTTCGACGCCCGAGGTGGAGACCGTCGAGAGATCGGGCGCGCCTAACTGCATGCCGCGCAACGGCGTGCCGTCGAGCAGGACGAGCGTTTCGTCGGCGGTCGCTCCGCGCATCGAAATTGAGGCGCCGGCACCGGGGCCGTAACGGGTGACGAACGCACCGGGAATCGAGGAGAGTGCCTGCGCGATGCTCGTCCAGCCGTGTTTCGCGATCTGCGCGCGCGTGATGACGTAGGTGGTTCGCACGGCATCCGCGAGGGGTTCGTTCGAACGGTCGGCGGTAACGACGCGCACGATCGTACGCAACGGCTTCGCCGTGGGTTTGGGGGTGGGCGTCGCTCCCAGAGCGATCGCAGCGGAGGATGAGAGAAGAAGCGCGCACGATGCGGCGCGCGAAACAGCACGAAAAGAAGCGTGCATACCCGGTCCTTTCAACGCGAGGTGGTGATGCATAACGCTCCGGGACCGGTATCCTGACTCCGCGGATCCTCGCCGATTTGCCGTTCGTCTTCCCGTCGCCGAGGCGATAGTGACGAATGGCGGCTCCCCGCTAACAGTGGCGCGACCGTGCCGGATTCCCACCGGCTTCCCGCACCCGGGCGTGACGGGGCTGA
The DNA here is from genome assembly GCA_013043945.1 of Vulcanimicrobiota bacterium. GTDB lineage: Bacteria > Vulcanimicrobiota > Vulcanimicrobiia > Vulcanimicrobiales > Vulcanimicrobiaceae > JABEUX01. The sequence goes on from JABEUW010000195.1 coordinate 3,300, forward strand.
TTGGACCACGCAGGCGAGGGTTCCTGGTAGTGCGAAGGTCGCACGTTGTGTTTCACGCCCTCCGTGCCGCGACGATCGTCGCGAGCTTGCTCGCGCCTCACCGGATCGTCTCGCTTCTCCCATCGCTGACCGAAGATATCTGTGCGCTCGGTCTTCAAAGCCAACTCGTCGCGGTCTCCGCGTATTCGAGCGATATTCCCTGTGCCAAGGGCTTGCCGCGGGTCGGCGATTACCAGAGCGTCGATAACGAACGCATCGTTGCGCTGCACGCCGATCTCGTTTTCGGGTTGCCTTCGCAAGCGCAACTCGTCGCCCCGTTGCGCGCGCTCGGAATGCACGTCGTTCTGCTTCCCGATGAAAGTTACGAGGATATCTACCTCGACATCGCGCGCATCGGAGCGGCCGCAGGCGTCACGCAACGCGCCGCTCGGTTGACGGAGCGGTTGAGAGCGCGGGTCGCGGCGCTTCACGCACGCACGCGATCGTTTCGCACGCATCCTCGCGTCTTCGTCGCATTGAGCGTCGAACCGATTTGGACGGTGGGGCCGCAGAGCTATATCGCGCGGATGATCGAACTCGCCGGTGGGCGCCCCGCGGTGACGCAACTCCCGCAACCCTACGCTTTATATAGCCCGGAGCGATTGCTCGCGCTTCGCCCCGATGCGATCGTTGCGACGCGCGATAGCGAGATCGGAACGGTGCTGACGAAGGCCCCGTGGAGGGACTTGCGCGCCGTACGGCGAGATCGAATCCTCATTCCCCCGAACGACGATATCCTCGTTCATCCCAGCCCGCGTTTTATTGAAGGACTCCGGTGGCTCATTCAACGACTGCAACCGATAGCAAACCGCAGCGCGCACTCGTCGTAGCCGTCGATCTTCGCGACCCGCGGCGCCCGCTCGAACCGGAGTTGGCGGAATTTGAAGCGCTCGCGCGTGCCGTCGGCGTGACGATCTGCGAGCGCGTCGTACAAAAACGCGACGCGCCGGATCCGGCGACGCTGATCGGTTCGGGCTTGCTCGCGGAGTTGCCGGGGCGTGCGGCCGAGCTCGACTGCAACCTTTTGTTGGTGTTCAACGAACTGCGCCCGCGACAGCGCAAGAACATCGAGAAGGCGCTCTCGCTGCCCATCGTCGATCGCACCATGTTGATTCTCGACGTGTTCGCCCAACGAGCGCGTTCGCATGAAGGGAAGCTCCAAGTGGAGCTCGCGCAATTACGCTACCGTTCGACGAAGCTCGCCGGCGGCGGCGCCGATCTCTCGCGCCTGGGCGGCGGGGTCGGGACCCGGGGGCCCGGTGAAACGAAGTTAGAGGTCGATCGCCGTCGCATCGCCGCGCGCATTCTCTTGCTGGAGAAGCGTATGGGCGAGGTGCGCCGCGGGCGGGCGACGCGCCGCCGCGAGCCCGGAACCGAACTTCGCGTCGCGCTCGTCGGCTACACCAACGTCGGCAAATCCTCGTTGCTCAACGCGATGGCGCGTAGCGACATCTTCGTTGCCGACCAACCCTTCGCCACCCTCGACCCCACCACGCGCCGCGTCTACCTCGCGCCGGGGCTCTTCGCGCGCGTCAGCGATACGGTCGGGTTCATTACCGATCTGCCCAGCGAACTCGTCGAAGCGTTTCGCGCGACGCTCGAGGAACTCGACGAAGCCGACGTATTGGTGGAAGTGCTCGACGCATCGAATCCGGACACGCCGCGACAGCGCACCGCCGTCGAAGCGATCCTTCGCGATCTCCACCTCGACGAGACTCCGCGATTGGTGGTGTTTAACAAAGGCGACGCCGCACGCGACGACGTCGGCATCACGCCCGATGCGTTCGTTCTCAGCGCGCGCACCGGCGAGGGGATCGATGCGCTGCGAGCGGCGCTTAGCGAACGTGCATCGGATGTGCGAGCTCGTTCGCCGATTGCTCCGCAAGCCACACCGTAACGTCGGAGGCGAGCCAGCGCGCCATCTGTTCGAGATGTCCGCTATAAAAATGACGGATGCGCGAAAATGCCGCATACGCTTCGTGCCGATCGCGCACGGTATATCCCGCAGATTCGAGACGATCGCAGGCGAGCCCGAACTGCGTTTCGTCGATACGTTCTCCCGGTGCGTGCGGCAACAAGAAATAATTCGCCAGGTCGCTGAGGAGGTGTCGTGCCGCCCCGAGCAGCGCGCGCGCTTCGGCTTGCGCGTAGGGCGCGTCGACGGTGGTCACCGTAATCGCGGCGGCATCGAGCACCGCCCCGAGCGAACTCATCCACGAGTGGTTGTCGTGCGCGGACCGAAAGAGCGCGATCTGCGGATAGGCGAGCGTTTGGTCGAGGGTGCTGACGCACCACGATTCCGCCTCGCGCAAAAATGCCGCGAGTTCTTGCGGCGATTTGGTCTCCGCGCAAAACATCAGCAAACCGATCCCGCTCGGCGGGGCGCCGGCGCGCGCGCTCAAACGCACGACGAACTCCTCGCGTCGATTGAACGCCGCGAGCATGGTGAGCAGGAACGAGGCGAGCACGGCGATGATGGTGACGCCGGTCGCGCCGGTCATCAGCGCGACCAAACGGGTGAGCCCGTTCCCGGGAACGATATCGCCGAAACCGATGGTCAACAACGTGACGCCGGCAAAATAGATCGAACCGGGCCCGTTGGGGTGCGGGTGCAGGTGGTCGCGTAAGGCGTAAAAGATGCCGCCGAAGCCGAGGATGAGGAGCGTAATCCAAATCCCGATTTGCACGAAAAGATTGAACGGCGCGAAGAGCGAGAGAAACTCGTCGCGGCGTCCGTGTTCGTTGAAGTTCGCGGCGATACGCTTCCAGAGCGGCCAACCAGCGCGCGAGAGCGTTCCGCTCGCGCGCCACGTACGGTTCGATGCGCGCGGAATAACCGCGAGAAAAATATCGCGTAACGAGAGCGCAACGAGGACGACACCACCGAGGGCGGCGAGGAGATCGAGCCACATGGCGCCGAGGTTCGCCGCCGACCGCTTCGGTTCCGGGAGAGCGGCTCGGCGTGCGGCCGAATCTGCGGTGTCGTGGGCGGAGGCGACCGGGGAACACCGCCGGGCATGGATTCGCAACGCGGATTTACGCTGCTCGAAACGATGGCCGCGTTGGGCATCGTTTCGCTGTTATTGCTCGCCGGGTTACGCCTTGCGACGCTCGCTCGCGCACCCGGCGCGACGGCGAACGCCGCCGCGCAACTCGATGCGGCGATCGCGCTGGCGCGTTCGCTCGCGCGGGCCTCGGGAAACGGCGCGACGCTGCTGATGCTTCCACGACCGAGCGTGCGCGGAGCTCCCGTGCCGGGCTTCCGCATCGTTCTCTACCGCGGGCGGCCGAGCGCTGCGGGTGCGGCGACGCTCGCCCGCGAGCTGCCGCTCGTTGCCGATGCGTCGCTGCGAGAAGCGAGCCTCGGTGCGCCGCCGTTCGCCGTGTTTTTCCGCAGCGATGGAACTGCAGTGGGAAGCGCGCACCCGGTGCTCGCCGGGACCGCCGCCGATCCGCAGTTCGCGCCGATCGCGGCCGAACCGCCCTGCCCGAGCGCGGCGGGTATCGTGTTGGAGATCGAGCGAAACGGAGCGACGGAGACGCGCGCGATTCCCTGCCCGGCAGCGCCGAATGCCTCGGTTGCCGCTCCACAGCCGTCGATGACGCCGAATCCGCCGACGTTCGCGCCGCGCTCGCTGCTCTTTCACTGGCCGAGCGCGCCGACGGAGTGGTTCTCAATTGCGGAGTTCGGCTATCGACGCTGGTTCGCGGCGACGGGCGGAGCGATGCAGGGCTTCGCATGCATCGGCGGCGGCGCTGCAGTGGTGGCGTTTCCGAGTGCGCCGCCCTATTCGGGGCCGCAGAGCGCCGCCGACGCGCAGAGTTCGCCTGCACCGCCGAACGCGCCGTACGCGTATGCGGTCGCGACGAGTAATGCCCCCGGTGCGATGGATGATGCACCGGCACATTTTCCGGTGCTGCCGGTCGGCGCCGGGCTCTGCAGCGTGCCGCTCGTCGATGCGTTCGCGCAGCGCAGCGACCCCTGGGGGAACCCGCTCGTCGTGACGATGCAGGTGATGGGCCGGCTCACGCTCGCCGCCGGAAGCGGAACGGCGACGAGTCAAACGGCTCCGTTGGCGGCAGGCGCGTTGACGCAGGGGAAGTCGCTCACGATTACCACGAGCAAGACGTTCGATAACGATCCGTCGGGGATCGTATTTAGTCCGGTTTCCTGGAGTGCGGTCGCCTGCGGCAGCGCATTGACGTTTACTGCGAGCGGGAATAACACGGCGGGCAGCGGCCCGACCGGCACCGCAACGCACAGTTTCGTGATTACCGATAGCACGCCGCCATCCTCGGCATTGACCTGTACGGGCACGGTGAGCGATCAGTACGGCGAGCCTGCGGTGGCCTTTACGGTCAACGTCGCGGCAGCAGCGAGCGGCCTCACGATGGCAACCTGGCCCGCCGTTTTGCAGGTCGGCATGAATGGAGACTCACTCGGGCAATCGGGCTCGGCGATCGCCGATGTGCGCGTACCGCAACCCGGCCTGCTCGCGTCCTTACCGACCCGCATGAGCCCGTGGCTCAATCAACTGCTCGATGGCGGTGTTGCAAGCGCCTGCGTCTTCTGTCATCCAACGCCGTCGCCGATTTCGACAAGTAGTCCGGCACCGTCGGCGTCACCGACAACGACGCCGACACCGACGACGAGCCCGATTTCGGTTATTCCCGGTCCCTGCTATGCAAAAGCATTGACGAGTCTCACGAGTAGTTCGCCCGACCTAACGCTTGCAAATATGCCGACGGCGGAATACAACGCGCTGTTGAGCGCCTTGGGGGTCGGCGGATTGGCCGTCGATAGTAATAACTGCATCGATGAACTCAATATCGCTGCGAACGCATGGGAGCCAGCACCGAAGTTTGGGGCGCTCGTGTACGAACCGAATAAACAGGCTAAGTCCTTTAATATAATGAACGGGACAACGTGCAACGGAAGTACGGCAACGCTAGGCCCGTGGGAGCCAAGTTCTCGGTCTGGAACGCAGGCGCTATTAACCATTACAGGCGGTTCATCGGGCGGTTCCTGCAACGTAAGTCTGACCGACGGAACGACGACACAGGCTGTCGCTGACGCGGGCCTCGTAGGCGTGTCAACGATTGGCTTCTGTCCGCAGAACGACGGCACGTTACCAATCGGTCAATCCTGCTTCCCTTACTTGCCGTCGCCGCCAAACGGCAATCCGATGTGCGGGGCAGGCGGCAGCGAGTCGGGGCCTGTAGTAAGTGGATACACGGGTGCGGCTTACTATAAAGTCACAACGTCGCCAACCACGGGGGTTATTGCCCCGATTACAACAGGGACGTTCGGGCAACTGATTGGATATATTACGCGCATTGGCCCA
>JABEUW010000021.1 GCA_013043945.1 Vulcanimicrobiota bacterium
CGCGCCGAGCGCGAGGAGAGAGGCAGCGAACAACACGCCGGAGAGCGTGACCAGCGGACGATACAACGTGGGAGACTCCTTGTCGCGGTACTTGAAAAGGTAGGGCTTAAGGCCAGCCCCACTCTTTTATCGTGCGAGGGCCCCATTCCCGCAGGTTTTGGCAAGAAGAAGAGGCGCCGTGGAGGAAATGCCTCCGGGAATGAGGCTGGAGCAAGCGGGCTATGCCGCGTCCTGAACAAACCGAGCGCGCGACTCCAAAGCGTCTTGAGGAGTCGCGCAAAAAGGGGCAACTTGCCAAGAGCACCGAGCTTGCCGGGGCAGGGATCTTTTTGGGCGCCATCCTTGCGCTGCATTTTTTTGCCGGGAGCGACTTCGGCGGACTCGGTCCGGGAACGATGGTCGCCCTCAGCCATATCGCCTCCTATGGCCCGCTAACGATCGATTCCGTCTGGGGAATCTTCGCCAAGACGCTCGGCAGCGTCGTGGTCGTCATGGCGATGCTCTTTGCCATTGCGTTTGGGCTAGGGGTTCTCCTCAACGTCGTCCAGGTCGGGTTGCTCTTTACATTGCAGCCGCTTCAACCGAACTTCTCCAAGCTCAATCCGCTCAGCGGCTTCAAGCGCATATTCTCAAAACAGGTCGCGGTCAATCTGCTCAAGCAGTTCATCAAACTCGGTGCGGTCGGCGTTATTCTCTACTCAACGGTCGCTGGAAACCTCGGCTTCTTTCTCTCGCTCGGCGAGATGTCGCCGTACGGAGTCTTTAGTGCTGTCGGCGGCCTGATCTACGATATCACCTTTAAGTTCGCCGTTTTGCTGGTCATCGTCGGCATTCTCGACTACGCCTACGAGCGCTGGAACTTCATGGAAAACCAGAAGATGACCAAGCAAGAGGTCAAAGACGAGATGCGGCAGGCTGAAGGGAATCCCGAGGTGCGCGGCGCCGTCAAACGCCGGCAGCGCGAATTCGCACGTCGGCGGATGCTCTCCGCCGTCCCGCGCGCGACGGTCGTCGTTACGAATCCGACACACTTCGCGGTGGCGTTGGAGTGGGATGAGATCGATATGGAGGCCCCGGTCGTCGTGGCGAAGGGGGCCGACCTCGTTGCTTTACGCATTCGTGAGATCGCGCGCGAGGCCGGGGTGCCGATATTGGAGAATCCTCCTCTCGCGCGTACGCTCTACGAAAAGGTCGCACTCGACCAAATGGTCCCGCCGAACCTTTACGCAGCCGTCGCGCAGGTGATTGCATTCGTGTACCGGTTAAAGAGAAAGACGATCGCGTAAATGGCTTCGGCAACGAGCGCGCCGGCGCGCCCGAGCATCGGTCAACGGATCGCCGCGACGACGCCAGTCTTCGTTGCGGGCGCGGCGGTAACGCTGGTCTTTTTAATGATCGTTCCGGTTCCGACGCAGGTGCTCGACGCGCTGCTGACGCTCAATATCACGGGCGCTCTAGTCATCATCGGCACCAGCCTCTATGCCGAAAATGCGCTCTCGTTCTCGGTCTTTCCAACCTTGTTGCTGATCGTAACCCTCTTCCGCCTCGCTCTGAACATCACGGCGACGAGAGCGATTCTTACCAACGGCTATGCGGGCGAGGTCATTCAATTTTTCGGTCAAGTCGTCATCGGCGGGAACTACGCCGTCGGCTTCGTCATCTTTCTCATTCTCGTCGTCATACAATTCGTCGTCATTACCAACGGTGCGGGGCGTGTCGCCGAAGTCGCCGCGCGCTTCACGCTCGATGCGATGCCCGGCAAGCAGCTGGCGATCGATGCCGATCTCAATGCCGGCCTTATCACCGAGGCGGATGCACGCCAACGTCGTAAGGATATCCAGCGATCGGCGGACTTCTACGGAGCGATGGACGGTGCGAGCAAGTTCGTTCGCGGCGACGCGATCGCAGCGGTCATTATCGTCGCGATTAATATTGTTGGCGGCTTCATCATCGGCGTCGTGCAGTTGCACTACACCCTACTACAGTCGCTCTCGACTTTCACCTTGCTCACCGTCGGCGAAGGGATCGTCACCCAGGTTCCGGCGCTCTTAATTTCGACGGCGACCGGTATCATCGTCACGCGTGCCGCCGCGGAATCCGATTTCGGCGGCGAACTCACCAAGCAACTCAACTCGCAGCCACTCGCGATCCTCATCGCCGCCGTGATGACGGGCGTCTTCGGTATCGTCGGCCTCGCACGTCTCTTCATGCTGCCGATGTCGGCGTTGCTGTTCTTCTATTATTTCTCGCGGCGTCGCGCGGGCTCGCCTGCCGTGCAAGCCGCTACGGCGGCCGCGAAGGCCGCTGCGGTGGCGAAAAACGCCCCGGCGAAGCCCGCCGAGAGCGTCGTACCGTTGCTCTCGTACGATCCGATGGAACTCGAGATCGGTTTCGGGCTCATTCCGCTCGTCGACGTGAACCAAGGCGGCGATTTACTCGAACGCGTCACGCTCATTCGGCGCCAGGCGGCGCGCGAACTCGGTATCGTGATGCCGCCGATACGCGTTCGCGATAACTTGCAGCTCAAGCCCAGTGCGTACAGCGTCAAGATCTACGGCTTAGAGGTGGCGCAGGCCGAGGTAATGGTGAGCCGATTGCTCGCGATGAACCCGGGCACCGCAACGCAACCGCTCGATGGAATCACCACCAAAGAGCCGGCGTTCGGTTTGCCGGCGCTCTGGATACCCGAAGCTTTGCGCTCCGAGGCGGAGATGGCTGGCTATACCGTTATCGATCCGACCAGCGTGATCGCCACCCATCTTACCGAGCTGATTCGCTCGCACGCGCCCGACTTGCTCGGTCGCCAAGAGACCTCGGCGCTCCTCGACAACATCAAAACGCATTACCCGGTCGTTGTCGAAGAGTTGGTGCCGGGGCTGCTCTCGGTCGGTGAGGTGCAGCGCGTCCTACAGAACCTGTTACGCGAGCGCATTCCGATCCGCAATCTCGTCCTCATTCTCGAAACGATGGCCGATGCGGCTCGCAGCAGCAAAGACATCGATTTCCTCACCGAGCGCGTGCGTGCGGCGCTCGCGCGTCACATTTCCTCGGAGTACGCCGAGGAAGGCTTGCTCTCGGTCATCACCGTCGATCCACGTCTGGAGGCGTTGCTCGCCGAGGCCGTACGCCGCGGTGAAGACGCCTATGCGCTACTCGACCCGACGACGATCTCGCGGGTCTACAGCTCGCTTTCGCGACAGATCTCCGTCGCACAAAATGCGGGTCTGCAGCCGATCGTGCTCGCGTCACCCTCGGTGCGCCTCGCGCTCAAGCGGCTCACCGAACGCGCCGCACCCAACCTCGTCGTTCTTTCTTACTCTGAAATCGCTCCGGGACTCCGCGTCGAATCGATCGGGCAGGTCTCGGCAACCGATGAA
>JABEUW010000196.1 GCA_013043945.1 Vulcanimicrobiota bacterium
CTTTCGACACGATGCTCTCCTGCAAATTTATCAAAGAGGGTGATATGGGCGGATTCTACCCGCGCGGAACCTGGCCTCCCTACGACTAGCGACGCCTTCGGGGATTAGCTACACCTTATAGCTGTGGAGGCCGCTAATCCAGATATTGACGCCGAGGTAACAGAAAATAATCGAGATGAAGCCGATGACGCTCACCCAGCTCGTGCGCATGCCGCGCCAGTGGTTACGGGTGTGGAGATGCATGTAGGCGGCGTAGATGATCCAGGAAAAGAGCGCTGCGGTCTCCTTCGGATCCCACTGCCAATAGGCGCCCCACGCTTCCTTCGCCCACATCGCCCCGGTGATGATGCCGAGCGTGAGCAAGGGGAGACCTACCGCCACCGATCGGTAGACGAGCACGTCGAGCTGCGGAAGGGTCGGCAGGGAGGCGAGCCACCCCGAGATGCCGTCGTTCGGCCCGGCGATGGTTGCGGTTCCCGCGGCGGCTCCCGCGCCGCCGGGTTCGACCGAGGCGGAGAGCATCATCGCGGCGCCCTGACGGCGTTCGACGTAATAGCGAGCGAGATAGAGCGCCGAGAGAACGAAGGAGACGAGAAAGGCTGCATATGAGGTCACGACGATCGGCACGTGGACCTTCGCCCAGTACGATTGCAACGAGGGCACCGGAGGCATCACGCCCTCGTTCCAGGTGACGCCGTAGGTGAGAAACATCGCCGCGAGCGCGAGGACGAAGCCGCCCGCGAACCAGAGCCGGTAGCGAAATGCGAAGATCACAAAAATCGCGACCGACATCGCCGAGAAGAGCGAGAGCGAACCGTACAGGTTCAGCAACGGCCAGATATGCGAGATCTCGTATCGCGCGACCAACTGCGCGAATTGCGCGACCGCACCGAGGATCGCGAGCGTCGCGCCGAGGTTGCGCAAAAACGGCACGCGCGATAGGAAGAAACCGAAGAGTGCGAGCGCGCCGACGATATACGAAGCGATCGCGATGACGAGCAGCAACTCGTCGATGGGCATATTGTGGAACATGTCAGCCTCCTGATTGCAGCGAAGTTCGTAAACGCTCGACGAGCGTTCCGAACTCCTCCGCGAAGATATCGTAACCCTTCACCGTCGTGGCGGCCAGGCCAACCGTCGCACTCTCGCCGTGCGGATCGACTCGGACATAAAAACGGGCCGGCAGAAAATAGAACGAGATGATGAGCCCGACGAGGAGCACGAACGCGCCGATGCCGACCAATGCGACGCCGGGATCGTAGCGATATTGGATGCCGGTGAACATGAGGTAGCGCTCCGGGCGCACGCTCCAACCGTCGCCGACGTCGACGGTGCGATGCATGAGCACGAGCGCGGCGCCTTCGTTCGCGCCGTTGCGAACCAGGGAGATAGCGACCGCCGGGTTGCCGATGCGTGGATCGGGCGAGGGCATTTTCGTCTGCGGGTCCATCGTCGGAACGAATCGCAAGAATTGGATGCTCCGCGAGGTGCCGGGGATCTTCAGCGAGTCGCCGGCATAGAGCGGTTGCGAGAGCGAGGCGACGCGGCCGTTGTGGAGCAACGCGAACCGCACGGCGAAGCCGTAACTCGATTGATAGTAATTCGTGCCGTCGATCGTGATGGGGTGATTGACGCGAATGACGTACGGATGCGCGACGCCGTCTTTCCCACTCGCCGTCACGTGCGAGACGTAATCGATCGGTTGATAGACGATACCGGTTTTGGTGGCGATCGGATCGATGCGATAGCGGAAGCGATCGAGGTGAATCGTCGCCCCGCTGCGCGGGATCGTTACCGTCTGGCCGGTGAGGATCGCGGTGTCGCCGGAGAAGCCGAACGCCCAGTAGAGCGTCGTGCCCGCGGCGATGATGACGAAGCCGAGATGCGCGACGAGCACGCCGCGGCGCGCCCAATTCTGTTTGTCGGCGAAGCTCCATTCGACGCCGCCGAAATCACGGTTACGAACGAGAAATCCACGCTGCGTGAAGAAGCGTTCGACGCTCTCGCGCACGCGCTCGACCGGCGCGGCGACCGCGATGGTCGCGTGGAGCGGAATCGCGTCGATCTTGACGGGGCGCAACGCGGGCAATCGCGCGGGAATAACGCGTTTGAACGTGCAGACCGCGAGCGAGGTGAGGATGAGCGCGATGATGCCGACGTACCACCAACTGTGGTAGACGTTGTTAAAATCGAGCCGTAAAATGGCGCGCGCGATCGGCGCGGCGTACGCGGCATAGTAGGCGCTCGGCGCCTTCCCCTGGTCGACGATGACGCCGATGAGCGTGAGGATTCCCCAGACGACGAAGAGCGAAACGGCAAAGAGCACGTTTCCGAAGGTTCGGATAAAGTCGGCGTAGAGGTTTCTAACGGTTTCGGTCATCGGTAGTTCACGTGCGACCGTACGCCCCACCGTCGCCGCGACGCCACGACTTCTCCAGCACGACGATCACCCAAATGCTCGCTTCGTAGAGGACGTACATAGGAATCGCGAGGAGCGCCATCGTGACCGGGTTGCCGTCGGGAGCGGCGATCCCTCCACCGACAAAGAACGCAAAGAGCGCTTGCCGCCGGAAGCGCATGAGCATCGGCGCGTTGACGATCCCCAACCGAGCGAGGGCTACCAAGACGATCGGCGTCTGAAAAATCAACGCGAAGAGCCCGAGGAGTATGAGGATGAAGCCGAGCGTTTGCGAGAGGCCGAAGGTCGGCGTCGCGACCTTATCGGTGATGGCGACGAGCGCGGCGACGACGCGTGGCAGCACGATAAAGTGCGCGAACGCGAGGCCGAGGAGCGAGAGCCCGATCGAGGGCGCGATAAACGCGAAGACCATGCGGCGCGTGCGCGGATGGATCGCCGGTACGACGAACATCCAAATTTCGTAGAGCAGAACCGGAAGCCCGAAGACGATGCCGCCGACGATGGAAAACTTAAATTCGGTGAGGATGACGTCGGCCGGGCCGAACGCGTGCAGGGTGATGCCGTGAAAATACGCGCGCACCAGCCACGGGATTGCATACTGCGAAGGCCAGAAAAGCAAAAGCGAGATCGCGCCGACGGCGGCGATCGAAACGAGCAGGCGCGATCGGAGTTCGCGGAGATGCTCGGTGAAGGGCATCTCCTTGGGATCCCACTCGGGATCGTGCGCCGGTTCCGGCGAGGCGATC
>JABEUW010000197.1 GCA_013043945.1 Vulcanimicrobiota bacterium
CTCGTCGGGGCGCCGGAGCTTTCGGTGGCGCGGCGCTTGTCGCGGATTGGTGCGCGCGGGCGAATATTTTTGCGGACGCCGCAGTTGTCAGGCCGAGTAGCTTCCGAAGGAAGCGTATCGAGGCGCCGCACGTCGATCCAATGTCACGCCGAGTAGGCGCCGCAAGCGCCGTATCGAGGCGCCAAGGCGCCGCTCCGCCGAACAACTCCGTCGCACCGCTCCTCGCTAGACGCTCGCGGCTCGGACAAGCCATGTCAGGGTCCTCGCCGCTCGCTTAAGCGCTCGTCGGGGCGCCGGAGCTTTCGGTGGCGCGGCGCTTGTCGCGGATTGGTGCGCGCGGGCGAATATTTTTGCGGACGCCGTATCGTTGTCACGCCGAGTAGCTTCCGAAGGAAGCGTATCGAGGCGCCGCACGTCGTAGGTTGTGCGATCCCTCGATACGCCCCCTTCGGGGGCTACTCGGGATGACAAGGGAATTCGGCTACTCGGGATGACAAGGGAATTCGGCTACTCGGGATGACGCGGGAGATCGGCGTTAGAGCGTCTCCGAGAGTTTGAACAATACCGTTCTCCCGTTCGCTATCTGCGTGGTATTAAAGCCGTTTGCCATCTTGATGATGTACTGGTGGTTGAGGAGGTTGTCGATCTCTAACGTCGCCGTGAGATGTTTGCCGTTCCCGGTCGGCAACTCTTGGCCGATGCCGAAATCGAACGTGAGGTGGGTTGGGAGCAGCCCGTTCCCGTTCTGAAATTGCACCGGGAAACCGGTTCCGTAGACCGTCTGCAACGTGGCGAAATTGCGGAGCTTGCGGCCGAAACGGTGCGTGAACGCCCCATTTGCCGAAACGGTTTGCGAATGATCCTCGAGTTGGAGCGGATAGGTGGGCTGGTTCGGTGGGAAAAGAAAAGTCGATCCCGAGATGCCGCCGGCGAGCGATTGCGAAATCGTGCTCGATAGAAACCATGAATTGACGTTGTGAAGGTCGTGTCCGGCGAGGTGGATATCGATCCCGTGCGCCTGCCCGACGGTGTTGTTGAAGACGGCGAAGAGCGGCGTATTGAGTAACTGGGTGGTGTCGAGAACGTTCGCGACGTCACGAAACCAAAAGTCGATCGAGCCGGTCAAGCGCGGATTAAAAATGTGGCGGAATCCCGCTTCGTAATAGCTGTCGAATTCGGGCTTGAGATTGTAGGTCGGCGTCGTCGTGCAGCCCTGAAGTACCACGCAGGCGGCTCGCGTATCTTCGAGCTGCGGGGCTGCATAGAACCGACCGTAATAGGCGTGAAGGATGTTTTTACCGTCGACGGCATAGTTGACGCCGACGCGTGGACTAATTTGCGATCCCGAGACGTATCCGTGCGATGTATCCCAACGAACGCCGTAATTGAAGGAGAGCGGCTTACTCGGCTGCCAGGAATCTTCGACGTAGAGCCCGGTCTCCGAACCCGCCTGTCCCTGCGAGGTGCTCGCGTTCGGAAGCCCGAGCTGCGCGAAGGTTTGGCTACCTTGAAAAATCGCGCGTTGGATATCGAGCCCGTATTTTATCGCGTGATGCCGCGAGGTTACTAAATTCGCAAGACGCAGCCCGACGTATGAGACGAAACGATCCTGGTTCAAACCGACGTTACTGATCGTTCCGGGCCCGTTGGGGTTGGGTTGGGTCCCGAGGACGTCGTTGCTGAGATCGCCGGCGTAGACGACGCGCGAGGAGCGGAACCAAGGAACGATCTGTAGATATCCATTTCCTTTTTTCGTATAGCGCGAAAATGCCGCATTGACGAAACGGTCGTACTCGCGCTGGACGTCGTCGGTTCCGGGAACGCTGACGATGGGATCGTTGGGATTATTAGGATTCGTATTGATGGGAATTTGAAATTGTGCGAGTTGGTTGGAGAACGTAAATGCGAGTGAAGTGCGCTCGTCGGGGTGCTCGACCATGCGAAAGAATTGATCGGCGAGCGAACTCTGGTCGTGGATCGGCGTAAAGGTCGGCGTGTCGATTCCTCGGTCGGTGCGTTGGTTATTGCTGCTGAAGAAGACGTCGGTCTTCCCAAACCGTGCGGTCTCATCGAGTGAGGCCATCCCCATTCCTTGGTTACCGATACCTCCGCTAATGCGCGTGTGAAGCCCGGGTGGAAGATCGAGCAACCGTTTCGTAACGATGTTGACGACCGCGCCGATGCGGCTGCCGCCGTATTCGGCGGGCATCGCTCCGGTGAGCACTTCGACGGAAGAGACGTTCTTCGGATCGATCAATTCCGAAAAATTCGACGACGTTCCCTGTGGGAGCGGGACGCCGTCGATCTCGTAGGTGAGCCCGTGAAACCCGTGGGCGACCGGCTCGTTGTACGAGAAGGCGACTATTCCGGGGACCGTCTGCACGATGCTGTTCAAGCTATTATTCGTCGGCAGCGTCTTTATTTGCGCCCGGTCGATGGTCGTCGATGCGACCGGGGTTCCGGAGGCGCTCTGGTTGGCGACAACTTTGGTGACGATGATGGTCGCGAGTTTATGGAGGGCGATCCGCAGCCGGAGCACCTCGCCGCTATGGAGGTCGATCTCGCGCGATTGCATCGCTAGGCCGACGCGCATGGCCATCAAACGATAATGCCCGAACGGGACGCGGAAGATCGTAAACGATCCATCGGTGCCGGTGAGCCGCATGTACCGGCGCCCTTCGCCCATCAACATCACGTGGGCGTCGGCGACCGGTTTTCCGTGTGCGGTTACCGTTCCGCGGACTTCGCCGGTGGTCGATGCCCTCGCCGCGATCGGCAGGGCAATACAAGAAAGAGCGATCGCGAGGCACGCGCCCCAACGTCGGAATAACGACATGAAAAACTCCCGTCAGAAAACGAATGAATACATTGGCGGTCCGCTCGCACGCATTCGCGCGCGAGGTTATGTCGTGACGGGAGGGGGCCGGGAGAAAAGGTGGCGCCGAAGCGCGACCGAGCGGGCACGCAGCCGTGGCGGCGCGGGCCGGCGGGGAGCCGGCGTCGGCGACCCCTGCGAGCTAAGCGATGCGGCGAGCAGTAAGCGGGCGGCGCGCAGGGCGTGCACGGCGATGCGCGCTCCGCCGACGAGAAGCACGCAAACGAAGACGATCGCCATCGCGATCGCGGCCATCGGCATGCCGTGCGCGCGCTCGCAGGATTCGATGGCGGCAAACCAGCCGGCCGCGGAAAGAATCGTCGCGCGTACCGACGGAATGGCGGAGCGAAGTGCCGCCGCCATCGCTCCGCCATTC
>JABEUW010000198.1 GCA_013043945.1 Vulcanimicrobiota bacterium
AACGTTGCCGCCATGTTCGCACCGGCGTATCTTATCGGCAGCTATCAATACCGTTCCGCATCGGAATCGGTCGAGCCGCCTATACCCGTCGAACCCTAATAGCCCAGACAGACGAGTACAGCCGCCTCACCGATCTACCGGTGAGGCGGCTTTCTTTTTTCACCCATCACCACGTAACGAGGACACGATGATGAGAACGCTCCCTCCAATCGAATGCTTCCGTAACGAAGTCGAACGCACGATTCACGCTCACGGCATTTTGCTCGAGAATCCCTACACGCAATGGTTTGCACTCGGCGAGGCGAGCGATGCACAACTGCGTGCCTTCACGGTGCAGTTCTCCGTTTTCAGCCACCTCTTCGTCGAAGCACAGCTCCGTAAATGCATCAACGCCCCCGACATCGGCGCCTATCGCTCGGGGAAGCAGATCCTCATGAACGAACTCGGCGTCAGCTTCGGCCGCGATGGTTCGGTCGATGGAGGCACCTTTCGCTTCCACGGGGCGCATTACGAATGGCTCGTCGATTTCGCCGAACATCTCGGGCTGCAGTGGCACGAACTTGGAAAGCGTCGCTTGGGGACGCCGAGCACGCTGCGCTTCTGCGATGCGCTCGGCGAATGGTATGGATCGGAGGATATCTCGACCGCACTCGGCGCGTCGTATGCGATCGAACACTGGGCGAACGCCGGCTTCTGGAAAGCGCTCATCGCGGGGTTGCGAAAGATTCGGGCGCAGCGCCGCCCCGATCTTCCACTGGGGTTCTGGACGTGGCACGACCAACTCGAGGAATTGCACGCGCAGCACACCGAGGACGAACTCAGCGTTGCCTACTCGCGGAGCTGTTTTATTCCCGAACGCTTTATCGCCGGAGGGCTCGCAATGCTCGATGCCGTCGCGATTTTCTGGGAAGGGCTCGCTTCGCAGATTCGAGAGGATGAAGGTGAAGGGCTTCGCTATGCGGTTTGAGCGAGCCCGAGCGCGCTACCGGCGAACGTAGCGCCAGGGTTTCGGCTGCACCGGGGAGATCGTGGCGGTATTCTTCAACGCGCGCCACGCCTTCTCGGGGGCGGCCGGGAGGCGATTCATATGCCGGAGGAAGAGCGACATTTGCCAGAGTTGCCTCTCACTCAATTGTGCACCGAAGGCCGGCATCCCGGTAAAACGAATGCCGTGCTTGAGTTTCCAGTAGGTGACGCCGAGCGGGTCGTCCTCAACACCGTGCAGCCCCAACTGTGGAGCCCGCTGGTAGAGCCCCTCCGCAATCGCGCTCGCCTTCCCGTCGGCGGCACCGTGGCAGACCGCACAGTCGGCGCCGTACAGTTTTATTCCGGCGATCAGGTTGGCATCGGTCATCGGAACGGTGCTCGCACCGGTCGGAGCCTCCCGGCGTAAGGTCGCGTGGAGCGAGGTTCGCGCCGCCCACGCCTCGCCCGGGAGCATTGGCCCATCGGCGTTCGCCGGAATCAAGCCGTTGGCAATCACAATATATGCGGCCAGGGCAGCGGCCATAACGGTAAAGAGGATTCCGAAAAGAAAACCTTTCATCACCCGGATATGCTTTGCTCGCACCCATCGACACTCCCGCCCTTCCTCGATGCGCGGAGCGAAAAATTCTTCTCGAAACGTTCTCACGCGTAGGGCAAAGTTCGAAATGGTGTTTGGAGGATCGCAGTATCGCTTGCTCTGCCCTACGTGCGGGCTTCAAAAGATCGACGACGGAAGCGTGACGCGTTGCTCCGTCGAGCACCGCCCAAGTCTTCTGCGCACGGAGTACGAGGAGCGAGCCTTTCGGATCGATCACTCGACCGAAGGAATGCTGCGTTACCGGGATTGGCTACCGATTCGCGAGCCGGTCGAGAGCGATTTCGGCACCGTTATTCTTCAAAGTGCGGCGCTCAACGCGCGCCTACAGACCCCCAATCTCCGCCTCGCCTTCAACGGCTACTGGCCGGAGCGCGGCGCACGCCTCCCGAGCGGTACGTTCAAAGACATCGAAGCGGTCGCCATTCTCGGACGATTTCCCCGCGACGGACAGACGCTCGTCGCCGCATCAGCCGGGAATACCGCGGTTGCTTTAGCGAGCGTTGCCAGCAGCTATGAGGTCCCCACGACGATCGTGATCCCCGAATCCGCACTCGGACGGATCGCGTTCGCTCGGCCACTCCGCGAGAACGTTCGATTCATCGTCGTCACGGGTGACGCGATCTACGACGACGCCATCGTCGCAGCGCAAGAATTGGGGCTTCGCGATGGCTACGTCTTCGAAGGCGGCGCGCGTAACGTCGCACGGCGCGACGGCATCGGTACGACGATGTTGGCATTTATGGAAGAGGTCGGCGCGCTGCCGGAGTATTTCGTTCAGGCCGTCGGCAGCGGGAGCGGCGCGATCGCCGCGCACGAAGCCGCACGGCGCGCGATTGCGTCGGGCGATTTTGGGAGCCGCTATCCGCGCCTCGTCCTCGTTCAGAACGCACCCTTTGCGCCGATCTTCAATGCATGGGCCGCGCGCAGTCCCGCCGTTGAGGCGGCGCACCGCCCCCAATCCGCACATCTCGCCGGAGCGGAGATTTCGGCGGCGGTGCTCGGCTCGCTCGCGCCGCCGTACGAGCCCAAGGGGGGATTGCTCGATGCACTGACCGAGAGCGCCGGCGACGTCACCGCAGTCGAAAATAACGCAGCACGCGCCGCCTCCGCACTCTTTGAAGAGCTCGAAGGAATCGATCTCGAGCCCGCGGCGGCGGTCGCGCTCGCCGGCTTGATCGAACGGATCGAGAGCGGCGCAATTCCTCGCGATGCAAGCATCGCGCTCCATATTACCGGTGCCGGGCGGCGCCGGCTCGAACCGGATCGCCGCATCACGCCAAAGATCGCAGCTCGCATCGCCGCGGACCCTACCCGACGGTAGCTTCGAGCAGGCCTTCGCCGACGCGCCTGGGAACGCGGGAAAACTTCATGCAATCTATCGATTTTCGCGATCTCGGCCTACTTCCGGAGCTTACGGAGACCGTCGCCGCCCTTGGCTATGAAGAGCCGACCGCAATCCAACGCGAGGCGATCCCACCGCTCATCGCCGGGCGCGACGTCTTAGGACAGGCTGCGACGGGGACCGGAAAAACCGCCGCCTTCGCGCTACCGCTGCTGCACCGCCTCGGCCGCAGCACCGACGGCTCGCGCAACGTACGCGCGCTCGTCCTGGTACCGACGCGCGAACTCGCGATGCAGGTCGCCGAGGCGATCCACCGCTACGGCCGGCAACTCGGCGTCGGCGTGCTGCCGATCTTCGGCGGGCAATCGATCGGTTTGCAGTTGCGCACGCTCAAACGCGGCGTCGATGTCGTCGTTGCCACGCCGGGACGCGCACTCGACCATTTGCGTCGCGGCTCGCTCGATTTAGGGCACATCGAATTCCTCGTCCTCGACGAAGCCGACGAGATGCTCGATATGGGTTTCGCCGACGAACTCGACGCGATTCTTGAGAACGTACCGGCGACGCGCCAGAGCGCACTTTTTTCTGCGACCCTCGCCCCACGCATCCGCACGATTGCCAAGCGCCACCTCAAAGATCCCGTCCACGTTACCATCGCGAACGAAGTTGGAGCACCCGGCGAGATCCCACGCGTGCGCGAGGTGGTCTATGTCGTGCCGAGACCACACAAAATCGCCGCGCTCGCCCGCGTCCTCGACGCCGAGGCGCCGACTTCAGCGATCGTCTTCTGCCGCACGCGGACCGAGGTCGACGAGTTAACTGAAACCTTGGGCGGACGCGGCTACCAAGCAGAAGCGATCCACGGTGGGCTCTCGCAGGAGCAGCGCGACCGCGTGCTGCGGCGCTTCCGCGACGGCCGCTCCGAGTTGTTGATCGCGACCGATGTCGCGGCGCGCGGCCTCGATATCGAGCACGTTTCGCACGTCGTGAACTACGACGTTCCCTCCTCGCCCGACGCCTACGTGCACCGCATCGGGCGCACCGGGCGCGCCGGGCGCGAAGGCGTGGCGATCACCTTCGCGGAGGCGCGCGAGCAGCGTTTACTGCGGAACATCGAACAGCACACGAAACGCAAGATTAAAATCGAGACGGTCCCGACCGTACACGATCTGCGCGCACGGCGTTTGGAGACGCTCAGCGTGGATTTGAACGCTGCCGTCGAGAGCGGAGAGCTCGAACGCTACCGCGTGATCGTGGAAGCGCTTGCGCACGAACATGAAACGCTCGATCTCGCCGCAGCGGCGCTGAAAATGCTCGACCGCAGCCGCGACAGCGACGGGGAGAACGAACAGGATATCCCCTCGGTCGACTTTGGTGGCGGACGCGGGCAAAAGACCGAACGCAAGCCCGCCCGTCCACGCGCGGACAATGCCGCCACGACCCGCATCTTCATCGGCGTCGGACGCAACGATAACGTTCGCCCCGCCGACCTCGTCGGTGCGATCGCCAACGAAGCGCAGATCGATTCGCGCGAGTTAGGTGCGATCGATATCGCCGACCGCTTCTCGCTCGTCGAAGTCCCCGAAGCGCTCGCCGAGCAGGTCATCAAGGCGCTCAAACGCACGACGATTCGCGGCAAAAAGGCCGGGGCACGCCGCGACCGCGGCCGATAACGGGAGCTCCGGAGCAAGCAAGCGAAGCG
This sequence comes from Vulcanimicrobiota bacterium, assembly GCA_013043945.1. Classification (GTDB taxonomy): domain Bacteria; phylum Vulcanimicrobiota; class Vulcanimicrobiia; order Vulcanimicrobiales; family Vulcanimicrobiaceae; genus JABEUX01. The sequence continues at coordinate 4,630 of JABEUW010000198.1, forward strand.
CTCCTTACAACGGGATGCTCCCGTTATCAGGAGGCTCTATGAACGAGACCGATCTCGACCTCAACGCCCGCCTGGTACGCTTAGAGCGCGAGGTCGCCCGAACCCGGAGGGTCGCGCTGAGCGCCATCGTCGCACTCGTCGCGACGGTCGCGATCGGTGCGGCGACGGTTCATCCGCCGGCAGCGCTCTCGCGCTCCGCGCTCACGCTCCGCGACTCCGCCGGCCATATCCGCGCCCGGCTCGACGTCGACGGCGTACACCTCTACGGCGCGAATGGCCGCGAGCGCATTCTCCTCGGGATCAATGAAAACGGCGCGCCGGCGCTCCATCTCAACGATGCACTCGGCACGACGCGATACACGGCCTTTCTCGACCCGAAGAGCGGCTATGCGACGACGCGCTTTCTCTCGAGTTCGTCGCAATCGCTGGCGACGCTCGCGGGAGTGGAGGAGCCCTATCTTCGCTTCTACGACAAAACGCATTCCTGGCGCGTCTATCTAGGAATATCGAGTTCGCACGATGCGCTTCTCAATCTCTCCAACGGCTCCGGGCATCTCGCCTCGGAGATCCTCGGCGGAACCAAACCGCGCTTCAGCCTCTACACGGGGAGCTCCGAGACGATTCGCTCGAGTCTTGCGGTCGATTCCAGCAATGCTGCGACGCTCACGCTCCTCAATGCGGCGGGGCAGTCCCGGGTCTATCTCAGCGGCGACGAACTTCCATTTCTCCGACTGCTCACCGGCTCGGGAGTCGAACGGCTCTACCTCGGACTCTCGGCGCAAGGGCACGCGCTGTTTTCGCTTAACAACCATCTTGGCGGAAACGGATATTCGTTGACGGTCAACAATGGCGCGTACATGAAGCTCTTCGACGGATCGGCGGTCGAACGCGGATACTTCGGGATATACACCGATGGAACGAGCGGCGTCACCACCTACAATGCCGACCACTCAATGCATTGGAGCTCGCCCTAGGTCGGCGAGCGGAAGAGTTCGAGTAATGAAACCGCAAAACACTCGTTCCGGTTAGAGTCGGCATGCAACCGAACCCCTATCGGAGCGCCTGGGCTGCCTGGCTCCCTGACGCGCTCCCCCTGCTCGCGCAAAATCCACCCGATTATTCGGCGGCTCTGCGCACATTCCCCAAACCCGAACGAGCGGGCGCCGCCGCCGCACTCCCCAATGAGCCGCTTCGCCTCGCAGTGCTCACATCGAGCGGCGCCTATTGGTCCCGGCGTCAAGCCGCGTTCGCGGCATCGTCGCTAATCGGTGACTCGACGCACCGCGTGATGCCGATCGATCTACCCCCAGAAGAGATAGCGTTCGCACAAGAGCATTTCGATCATACTGCCGCACTCGCCGATCCCGAAACGATCGTTCCCCGTGCAACCCTTCGCGAGGCCGGCGTGCAACTGACGGATCACCTCATTTCCTGGACCGGCTATTGCCTCGATTGGCCGGCCTTTATCGAGCAGACGATTCCACAAATGATCGCACAAGCGCGCGCCGATGGAGCGAATGCGGCACTCGTCGTCCCGGTTTGACCAGTCTGTCACATGACGGCCGGTCTGGTCGTTGACGCCCTTGAACTCGCCGGGATTCCGACGGTTTGCGTCGGGGTCATGCGCAAGCCGCTGGAAGGATTGCCCCGCGTCGTCATAACTCCGCATACGCGCGGCAGCAATTTTGGACCGCCGGGCGATCGTGCCGAGCATCGCCGCATCGCCGACGAAGCGTTACGATTGCTCGAACCGCATTGAGTGCCGTGAATCGAGTCCTCGTCTTCGATATCAACGAGACGCTTCTCGATCTTACTCCGCTCGATGCGATCTTCGCATCGCACCTGGGCGAAGCAAGAATCCGCCGCGAGTGGTTCGCTTTGCTCCTTAGCAGCGCATTCGCCCTCTCGCTTTGCGGGTCGTATCGCTCGTTTACCGATCTCGGAGCCTCGGCCGCCCGCATCGTTGCAAAAAACTACGGCGGCGACGCCGAGGGACTGTGGAGCGCCATTCGCGATGCACTCCCGGCCCTTAGAGCGTATCCCGATGTCGCCCCGGCACTCGAGCGTTTGTCGCGTGCGGGTTTTCGCATGGCGGCGCTCTCGCAATCCCCGCAAAGCACGCTCGATGCGCAACTCACCGGTGCGGGCCTCGCCGAATTTTTCACAGCGATTTGTTCGGTCGACACTATCCGCACCTATAAACCGCATCCGGCTGCCTATCGAATGGTCGCTCGCCGTTTTGAGTGCGATCTTTCGAATATACTGATGATCGCGGCACACGACTGGGATGTGGCGGGCGCCATGGCCGCCGGCTGTTCGGCAGCATTCGTTGCAAGGCCGGGGCAGTCGATCGACGACGTCATCCTCAAACCAACGTTCGTCGTGGGCGATATCGAGGAGCTGGCCGAGATCCTCCTGCCCAGTCGGTAGGGCCGAAGGCAAAACGAGGGGGAGGCATTGGAGCTCGCCCTAGGGCGGCGAGCGGAAGAGTTCGAGCATGCTCTCGGTGAGCGCGTCGGCCTTCGCGAGCACCGAGGTGCCTCTCGTCGTCAGCTCCTTCGGCAATCGCTATCCTCGTAGGCGCGCATGCATCTCCGAGGAAAGCCGTGGAGGAGAGAGTGGGATTCGAACCCACGGAACCCGTGAGGGTTCAGCGGTTTTCAAGACCGCCGCATTCAACCGCTCTGCCATCTCTCCGTCTCGGCCGTGCGCTTCTTCTGCGCTCGCAGTGGAAGCCCCGCCGGAATACCCGCCTCCGAATCGAAATCTCGACCGGCTCCTTCTATCACGCGTAACAGGAGGATCCGCCTGTGCCGTCGTCACCCAGGCCGACGCGAGCGCGGCGCTCGACGTCCCTGCCCCTCGAGGCTTTGCCGCCTCGCATATCGAGAATGCCGAGCTCGGCGGGGGAAGGCCAGTCGGGGCGCAGGTGCTCTGTCGGTATCTCACCTCGGTTGGCGAAGTCAACGCGCAGATCCAGTCCTGCGCATCGGCGCGCTTCCAATGCGCCGCCGACCAAAAGCAATGGTGGCCAACGAAATCCTACGCCGGCATCGGCGAGGGCGCATTCTACGCCGGAGGCGGTAGCCTCGCTGACCTTCAAGAAACAGGTCGCCTCGCCGTACGCCGACCCACGCCTCCTCGCGCTGGCGAAGAAGGCGGTCGCCCGACTCTAGCTCGGAGTTCGCCGGGAGGGCATCCGAAGGGAAACATGCATCCGCTGTGCTAGCATGCACCTGGGGGGATGCACGCACGCAGGGAGGCGCGGGTGATTTTTCCGGAGGGAAGACCGATGGCAGCGTACGGCAAGGAGGCCGCTTCGGCGCTGACCAGGATCGATCTACTCGATCGGCGAGCCCTCGCCGAGATCGTCGAATGCACGTTTGCCCAAGTGGGCCAATGCCAACCGGTCGCCGATATCCTCAGCCGCCTCAACGCCGAAGAGTTCGCTCGCCTCAAAGGGCAGCTCGCCGATTATATCGCGATGCTGCTCGAGCCGAACCTCGATGCCGAGACGCACGCCACCCAGGCGCGGCGCGTCGGAGCGGTGCATGCCTTTGTTGGGCTCGGGCCGCAGTGGCTCGCCCATACCTATTCAATCGTCGAGCAGCAGATAGTCGATCGCCTCTCCGCCCTGCCGATCGAGCGCTCGGCGCCCGTCGAACGCAGCATCAATCAACGCATTTTGCTCGACATTCGCGAACAAGCCGAGAGTTTTGGAACGGTCGGCAAAAGCCTTACCGCGACGATTACGCAGATCGATCGCAGCATCAATAGCGTTGCCAATCTCTCCGATCTCATTCGCGGCGCATTCGAAGCGATGGATAGCATCGAAGGCCTGCTCGCGGGATTGTTTCTTCGCTCGGATTCCACCGGCGAGCTCCAAGTCGAAGCGACCTTTGGGCTCGGTCGACGCTATCACGAAGCGATGGAGGAGGGTGAAACCCCCAAGATCCATATCGACGCAAACCGTGCCGCGGGTCGCGGCCCCGGTGGGCAGGCGTGGCGAAGCGCCGAGATCGTCGTCGCTCACGACTGGATGGCCAGTGCTGACCGCGCGCCGTGGCGTTCGGTCTCCGCCGAGTTAGGCTTCCGATCGGGCGCAGCGATTCCATTACTCGACGAATCGGGACGAACGATCGCGTTACTGATGCTCTACAGTCACTATCCCGGTTTCTTTGCCAGCAACCGTATTGAAAAATTCCTCATCCACCTTCAACTCGTCCTCGGCCGTGAAGTCGCGCGGCGCATCCACGCGCCAATCGTACCGATGACCGAGAGCACCGCCTACCGCCGCTTACTCGATATCCAAAGCGTTGCTGTCCTCTACCAGCCCATCGTCAACCTTCGCGATAGCACGCTGGTAAAAGTCGAAGCGCTCGCACGGCTCATCGACGAGCGCGGCGAGATGATTCCCGCGCAGCGCTTTCTCCCAGCACTCGGTGAATCCGATCTTCTCCAGCTCTTTGAAACGGTGCTCCGCATTGCGTGCCGCGACTGCATGATGCTCGAATGCGCGGGCCTTCGTACAAATATCGCCGTCAACATTCCCGCTCCGGCGCTCGCCGATCCACGCTATCGCGAAGTGCTTTTCGCGATTCTCCTTGAAAACGGGCTGGCACCCAACCGCCTCACGCTCGAGATGCTCGAGACGCCCGAAGATGCCGCCGATCTCACCCGGCACGAGCGGTCGATCGCCCAGCTTCGTGCCCACGGCATCGAAATCGAACAGGACGATCTCGGTTCGGCGCACAGTTCCCTCGTTCGTCTCGATCGCTACCCGTTCGACGGCGTGAAAATCGATCAAGCACTCGTGCAGGGAGCGCGGATCCATCCGCAACGAGCATTAGAATTCATCCTTCATCTCACCCGGCTCGCGCACGCACTCGATATTCCGGTCACGGTCGAAGGGTTGGAAAACCATGGGACCATCGAGGCAGCGACGATCCTCGGTGCAGATCGAGGGCAGGGCTACGGCATTGCTCGGCCGATGCAAGCGAGTGAGTTGCTACAATGGCACGCCGATTTTCAACACCGTATCGATCCCCAAACACCGCAAACCTCGCTCGGTGCGATGGCCGGCTTTCTTCTGTGGGATCTGCAACTCGCCGAACTCGCTCGCTGGCCGAATATGCTCGCCGAATTCACACGTGGCGACAGCATCATCGACCGATACCGCCGCACCCACGCAGCGACCGATGCTCGCCTCGAACATCTCCTCGCGCGAACCCGCGCCGAGGCCAGCCAGGGAGCCAACCACGAGCGCTACCGACGCGCCCGCCAAGAGGTGATGAAAGAGCTTCACGAGCACTGGACCTCGATGTAAGAACGATCGAGCGAACGGCACGCCTCACGATCGAGATAGGCCAGCGCCTCAACGAGCGAGAAGCGAGCCCGAAGGAGGATACGCCTGAAGATGACCGAGATCGAGATACGACGCCAGGTCGCCTGTCCGTACACGCGGGCAAAGGAGCTTCTCCGCGATCGCTTACAACCGCTCGCCGATGCCGGAGCGAGCCTGCCTCAACGGCTCTCGCTCACTTTCCACGACCGAGAGCTCGGCAAGGAGGTCGAGATGCAATTTGCCGTCGCTCGCGACCCGATGCATTTCGACGAGCCATGGGCAATCTCGTGGCAGCCGGAGGTTGGAGGGCTCTATCCGAGCTTCCACGGCTCGCTCAGCATCCGCGCGAGCGATACCTACGAAAGCGCACGCCTCGAACTTCATGGGAGCTACGAACCTCCGCTTGGCGCGATCGGCAAGGCGTTCGATAACGTCCTCGGCAAACACATCGCCGAAGCGACCGGCGCGCGTTTCCTCGATGAGATCGCCTCCACCATCGAAGCACGGCATCTCGCCGAAGAAGCAGTGAAATCGGCCGGGCGTTAATACGCCGCGTAATACGCAAAAGAGAAATGCCACATCGTTTGTATCGCTGCAACCGTCGTAATCGTCGTAAAGGCTAACGCCGAAACGAGAAGTCCGCCGACCATCGCCTCCGCCGGAAGGTGGGCGTAGAGCGCCCACCCACAGGTAACGATCGAGCCGATCGTGCCAACGGCCGTGCCGATGACGGGCGCGCGCGGTCGGCTGAGAAAAAAGAGCATTTGCGTGTTGAGTAGCCCGAGCATCACGAGGCCATAGGCCGGAATTGCAAAGCGTAACACCTCGAGTGAGAGCGCCGCGTCCCCACTGCTGCCCAAGCGCGCCGAGAGAATCATGCGCGTGCCGACAAACTCCCCAAGCGCGGCCGCAAGCCCGGTCGCTGCCGCAACCGCAAGTATTCCCAATGCGTAAAACCGTAACATTGACCGATCGAACTTTCCTAAGTCACGAATCGCTCCCGTCGCACCCTTGAGAATGCGACGCGGCAATGCTTCAAGCATGACGTTGATCACCCCGACCACCGGCAAAATCGCCAGCAACGCAATGTCGGCGCCGAGTTCGTATGCCGAGGCGTAAGCAAAGCCCCGCCCATTCGCAGCGGCGATCCCGGCAGCGATGCGATCGACCAGAATCGATGCGAAATAAAGTGCCCCGAAGAGCGCGTAGGGCAACGTCGATCTCACGATCGAACCGAGCGCGGGCGGCACGGGCGCGCTCGTCGCCGCAGCGCGACGCGCGAGCCACAACATCGTCGATCCAAGAATTGCCGCCCCAAGGATCCCGACCTCCGCCGCGAGTGTTGCCGGTTCCCACGGCACGTCGACGTGTCGATGGAAAAACAGCACGAAGGTAGCACCGGTGATAGCCGTCGCGATGACAGCCAACGCAACCATCCAAAAAAAACGTCGGAGGGTATAGAGCGGCGCGAGGGAGAGTTGAAATATCGCCGTTCCCGCGCAAAAAGACGCCGCAAGGAGGGCGTCGGGATTCCCGACGATCGGAACGAGCGCAGCATAGAGGGCGAGCGATGCCGCTCCCGTCGTCAGCACGGCAGCAAGCACGAAGCGCCGTAAGGTCCACGCCATGAGCGCATCGTTCGATTGCAAGAAATAAAACGTGAGGCGGCGAGCGATGGCCTGCGAGAAAAAACCGCTGATGATTTGTGCTGCGTACACTCCAACGGCGATCGCCGTCGCCAGGTGCAGCGGCGTTGAGAGACTCGACCATAGCGATGCGCCAAAAATTGCCAAGCCGATCACCGCGACGATCCATGGAGCAGAATAGAGCGAGCCTATGGCATAATCGCGACAGCTCTGCGTAAACCAGTCGAGCGTCGGCGGCTCGCGTCGCTCCTCGTCGGTAACATATCGATTGACCGCCGCGCTAACATCGCGTGCGAGCGCGAAGAGATCGGGGTACCAGAGCTCGGCGACGACCTCGGGGCTATAGCCAAGCGACTCGAGGAGGATCGCGACTTCGTCGATTCCCTTGGGGCGCCAACCAATTCCGAAACGATCTCTCCGCGAGAGGGCGACGATCGTTCGCGCAGCCGATTCCACCGCCTGCTCGCGTCGTTCGAACGGTTCGAATGCGTCGTCGAATCCGCTCACGTAGCCGCACCTCGACTCACGGCGGATCCAACTTCATCGTAGAGCGCGCGATAGTTCGCCAAACATCCGTTTAGCGTAAAGAGCTCGAGCGCTCGTTCGCGCGCCATTTTTCCTAACGCCGCGGCTTCTTCGGGGCGCGCGAGTAAATCGCAGAGCGCCTCGGCAAGGCGCTGCGGGCGTTTCGGCGGAACGACGGTACCGCAATCGCCGATCGCCTCGCGCGCACCACCGACATCGGTAGCGACGACGGGCTTCGCGCACATCATTGCCTCGATTACGGAGTAAGGAAACCCCTCGGAGATCGACGAGAGCGCGACGACGCTCGCCCCGGCATACGCCGACGCCGGATCGGAGGTCGAACCGCGAAACCGCACGCACTCTTCGAGCCCCAAGACCCGGACCAGATCGAGGACACGCACGTTATAGGCTTCATCGTGGACGGGCCCCCAGATATCGAACACGACATCGGGGAAGCGGTCGCGTACGAATGGTGCGCTCGCAACGAGCGTCTCGAGGTCTTTGAGCGGATCGATCCGCACCATTGCAGTCACCGTCGGTCGCTCCGGCCGATAGTTCCGGTCATCGAAGCGCGTTTCATCGACGCCGTTATAGATCACCAGAATGCGTTCTTCAGGAACGCCGTAAAATCGCTCCCAGGTCGCATTATAGCTGCAGACCGGCGCGATAATGTCCGCGACTGCATAGGTTGCCCGAGCGATCGCCGAAAAAAGGTTCTTCTTAATCGATCGGTCGGAGAACGGGAAACCGGCCCGGGCTAGTTCGAGCACGCGCTCGCGCAGATAGACCCCGTGTTCGGTTAATACCACCGGGAAGCCGAGCGCGCTCTTTGCCGCGATGGCAACCAATCCGCAGAGCCCCGCCGCGCTGCTATGAACGATATCGCTCGACGGTATCTCGATAGCGAGCGGCGCGAGGTATCGATAGAACGAGCGCGTGAGTTCGATCGCCTCCAATGCCGACATGAAACGGTCGTGCCAGGCACTGGCGCGGAATTGAGCGAGCGTTACGTTCCACACCTCCTCGCGTCGCATCGTCCAGTCGTAATCGTGTCTGCGAAAATAGGTGTAGATTCCCCCGATTGCATCGACCAGCCGCTGCGGCTGGGCGCTCTCCATGCCGCGAACGATTTCATCGAGGAATGCAGCGAATAGCGGAACGAACTCCTCGCGCAGCGCTCGCGGATCGCGCCTTCCTTCGGAACGGAGATCGGCACCGCTATATTCGCTCATGCGTTCGTGCCCCCAGAGCGGCAAGGCAATCGTTCGAGCGACGTTCGGAGGAGCGACATACTCGACGGAACTCGAGGGATTTCCCACGAGAGCGAAGATGGTGAACTCCACCTCCGATAATCCCGAGATCAACAGATGACACCAGGTCGAGACGCCGCCGCGGACGTAGGGGTAGGTCCCTTCAGTTAGGAGCAGGGAGCGCACGGGCTACGAGAGCGACGAAGGACGATCGTCGGCGATCACCGACGTCATCGACTCGGCGATCGAGACCGATTTTTTTGCGAGTTGCAAGTTACCGGCAAGCAAAAAACACTTCGCCGCGTTGACGTAGGCATCGGAGATATCGTTCCCTTGCTTTGAGTCTTCAGCCAAGGTCAAATACATTTTTCCCGAGAGGCGGAGTAATTTATTAGAAAGATCGGCGTTTTGCTGCCGCCCAGCCATTGTCGAGGCGCTGCGAAATGCGATTGCCGCACGGGCATACTGAGAGCGATGCTCCGCGCGCTCTGCTTCCTCCAGGTAGAGATTGAGCGCATCCGCGTAACGGCCGAGTTGCTCGGCGTGCGAAGCGGCGAGCCACAGCGCATCCTCGCCGGTTTCGACCGGAGCTGGCGCCGCGGGGGGAGCGGCCGGCACCGCCGCAGGTGCGGCTGCGCTCGATGCTGCCGGCGCGGGCGGCGTAGCCGGCGCGGGCGGCGTAGCCGGCGTAGCCGGCGCCGCTGCTGCGGGCGCTTCCGGCTCGGCGAATAAGCTGCGCCAGCGCAGATGACTGGCGATGCGCGCAATGAGTTCCTCGGGCTCGAATGGCTTCGTGACGTAGTCCTGTGCGCCCGCCTCTAACGCCGCAACCTTCTCCTCCGTTCCGCTCTGTGCGGTCACCATAATAATTGGAATATCGCGCGTGCGAGGATCGGAGCGAAGCCGAATTGCCGTATCGCGTCCGTCGAGTATCGGCATGCGATAATCGAGTAAAATGAGATCGGGATGCTCCGCGATCGCGCGCTCGCAGGCGTCGGCACCATTCCCAACGGCCGATGCACGAAAGCCACGCCGTTCCAATAACGCGAGCAAGAGGCGACGGATATTCGCATCATCATCTGCGACGAGAATCGACCCTCGCGACGGCGATTCCAAATCATGGGCGGCACGCTGCGCCGAAAAAGCGAGGGCGATATCGTCACACCACGCCTCCAACTGCGCTGCAACACCGAGTGAAAGTTTCTGAGCGTTGAAAAACTCAACGTAGCCGAACGCCCCAGCCGCCCCAACGAGGGGCGCCCCAAATCGCTCGCCCTCGAACACGGGAGCGGCGGCCGCAATTCGATCGCGAATCGCCGATGGGGAGGAGCCCAATGCGCTCTCGGCGTCGTTCGCAGCGCGCGCAGCGAGCGTCGGCATCGCACCCGGCTCGCCGATCAGCCAAATATCGACCTGTCGTACGCCGAACTTCGCCAGCGCTTCGTGCGCCCGCTCCACAGGGTTGATCAAATATTTACTCCGTAGCTTATCGTGGGACGAAAATCGACGTAACTCTTTGCGACGCCGATCGGCAGCAAATTTCCACGGAGGTAGGTGCCGGTAACCCCACCGAGTTCGAGCGCGGGGCCCCGCAGCCCGAATGGGGTTAAACGCACGCCGAGGGTGAGCTCCGCATAATTGCCGTAAAAATAGGGATGGGTATCGAGCGCGAGCACGGCGCGGGCGAAAACGCTGACCGGGTGCCGCTCTTTCGGGGGCGTGCTGCCGATCTCCAATTGCTCGTAAAATTGAAGATCGTGGTAGCGACTGTAATAGATGCCGTCACCATAGAAATTGCCGTAGGCGGCCTGCGCTTTTGCTGCCCCCCCCCCACTCGCGATAATATTCAAGCCCACCGCGAAGATCGCCGCCCGAGGGGGTCGCCGCAATCGAACCAATTTTCGTCGTCGCCCCGCCCTGTACGAAGGCACGGAGACCTGCGGGATTCGTGTACTGCACTCCGAGTGCGAGCCCGGCATAGTTATCGTTGAGCGTCTGCGGAATGACCCCGCCCCCGGTACGCGTGTCGTCGTTGGCAAAAAAATCGACGAACGGCCGAATCGCATTCGAAGGAGAACCGAACGGCTTATACGCATCGATGGAAAAGACGTTATCGCGATACTGCGAGGTATGCTCGAGATAGGCATAAAGAAATCCGGCTCGATCCGGTGATGCGTGTGCGGATTGAGCCGCGGGCACGGGGGTTGGAGTCGGAACGGGCGCATGCTCGGCGGCGAGCGCGCGAGCGCCGTGCATCGCGACTATACATGCGATGGTCGCGAGCATTCGCTTCATGATTTGTTCGAAGCTCCCATCGTATAGATGCGAAGCATGTGGCGTGCGGGATCCCAGCGGCTGACGTAGAGACGATCTCCCTCTACCGCGAGCGAACGGACGTCGCCGCGAAGCGCTCCCACCGTGCGGATCGCTCCCTGTGGTATGAAGAAGATGATGCGATGCGTCTTGCGATCGTAGGTGACCAGCTCGCCATCTTTTGCCGCCAAGCCGGCGAATCTTCCGCTCTGATAGGTATTGGAGCGAACGATCCTGCCAACCTGTCTTCCACTCTGCACGTCGAAGATCTCGCCGCCATCGTCGATGCCGTAGAGCTTTCCGTCGAGCCATGCAATGCCGACGACCCAACTCAATGCCTTGGGCAGTGCCCGGCGCGCGACGAGCTTCGGAGCTCCGCCGGCAATGGAAAATTCGTTGAGAAAAGGGGTGACACGGGCACCCAAAGCGGCCTGCTGTACGACCCAGAGTTTATCCTTTGCAATGGCGAGCGCCCCGATCGCTGCGGGTGCGCCCGCACGACCGCGGTCGAGAGCGATTTCACGATAGGCCGCGATCCGTCTGCCGTGCCGATCGAGGAGGTAGAGCAGGGGTTGCGTGGTCGAGGCGGCGTAGATATGGGCGCCGCTCACGGCGATCGGTGCCACCGCCGTATAGTGACCTCCATAGATCTCGGGGAACTCAATGCCTTTGGTTTCGAGCGCATTCATGAATTGCAGATCCTGCGCAACCGAGGCCTTCGCAGTAAAGCCGATTCGCGGCAACGCGTAGAGATCGTCGCCTCTCGACGCAAAATGAACGTGCCCTGGATCGTAAACGGAGAACGCCGCGATAAACCCGTCGTTTTTGAGGGCACGAAATATCAAGGGAGTTAGATTGGGAGAATTTGAATGCCCCGCATCCGTATTGGTCTGCGGATTCGCCCCGCTCGGTAACGCGGCATTCTCTCCGTATTCACCACTTGGATAGGCGAAGAGATCGATAGGGGCGCCCGTAATCGGTTCGAAGGTGTGGCGAAAGCGGAGCAGATCGCCTTGCACGCGCTCTTCAAACTCAGCGAGCGTTTCAAATCGGTGCTCCTTCGAAAGCCACTCGAGGTTCGCATACCAATACGGCGAGAGGTCGCCATGCGGGCCGACGACGAGATCGGAGTGCCCGGCAAATCCATGCGACTGTAGCGACCAGACGCCCGAGCGAGCCATCGCGCGAAGATCTGCATCGGTGAGGCGGCCCGGGATCGTGCCGGTCGCATGCCCCTCGAAAAACATCGTCGCGCTCGCGTGGTAACGCTGAAAAATAGGAGTCGCTTCGGTCCACGCCGAGCGATACCCATCGTCAAAGGTCAAGGTCACCGAGCGCTGCGGCATTCGTGCAGCCGGAATCTTGCCGGAGAGAAAGGCCAGCGTCTCTTGCATCGTAATGAAGTGATACCCACGTTGGGCAAGTGCATGCAAAAGATCGTTAAAGCGCTGTGGCGCCATCCACGGCGTGCCCACCCCCGTTTTCGGCTCGATGGGATCGTTGGAGATTTGGTGGAACATGAGGACGCGCACGGTCGGCTCGCGCACGAGCGTCAGTGTAAGCTTTTTCGGCGGCATGCCGCCGGGGGGCGCGCCGCCCGGGGTACTCCCCAGCAAGACGCCGATCGCGACGACGAAGAGGGCAAGATTGCGCATCCTGCCCTCTTCCCTCCGAGGCTCGCCGCGTCCGCTTTTCGGCCTATCGTCCGATATGCCACCGGAATTGCAAGCGGAACGTGCGCGCCGAAGCTGGGATGAGCGGCGTGAGGATCGATCCGAGCCCCGTTGAGGACTCCCCTACCTGGGGTACGCCCAGATTGTACTCCGGCAACCCAAAGAAGACGTTGGTATTGAATACATTCTGCACCGAGAGTTGAACGTCGAGCGTCTTGGTGACCGGGCGGCGCACCGTCGCACTGAAAATCGTGAACGGCGGCTGATTGTAGGTATTATTTTTTCCTTCAAAATCGCCGTCGAGCGCGTAATACGTGCGATCGGGCGCGACATATTGCACGTGGAGAAACCCCTTGAGATACGGAAGACAGATTTCAGAGCCTCCGTTACTACACTGTTGCTGGCCATTTGCCGGCTGTACGAGCGCACTCGGCGAGGTATAGAACGATGCCGGAACACCGTTGACGATCGAACTCGATAGCGTCCCGCTGAGTGAATAACCAAAGCCAAAGGTCGGAGTACGGCGGTAGGTCGCCGTGAGCATCCGTGCTGCAAGGGAGGCAACGTTCGCCGGTTGCAATATCGCCGAGTATTCCGGCGTGCCTTTGACCGGATCGATCGGGCCGACCGTCGGCGTTACGATCGTTTCAAAGACGTTTCGCACCTTCGTTCCCAAAAGATCGAAGCTCAACACGGCATCGTCACGAAATCGCTTGTCCATACCGAAGTCGATGCTGGTCGCCGTTTCGGGATCGAGCAACGGGTTCTTGTTGTTCAGCGTGCCGTATGGGGCGGTTGCCGAGCCGGGTGTGATGTACGGGATACCGCTCACCTGCGATGCGAAAGGATAGGTAGCGGAGGTCCCTACGGCGAGCCGATACGAGAGGTCGCCGCGCGGCTGCAAGACGAAGGCGAGGTGCGGATCGAAGCGAGAGAGCGAGCGCGACGACGGAACGAGCGTCGGCTTTCCGGCGACGATCGGGCCCGACTGTTGCCCTTGTAACTGCCAATTCGTATCGTAGAGTGCCGCGCGAATCGTCAACGTTCGAGTAGCCGCAAAATCTCCCGAAAGCGAGAGCGTGTTGAAACGCGAGATCGTGTCGGGCGTATTAACCGACGACGGGCTCCCATAATAAGCGAACGTTTCATCGGAATGGTAGTCGTAATTTGCGGTTACGACATTATTGCCGAATGGATGTACGAATGAAACCGTCGTTCCGCGCAATTTGTCGCTTTCGAGGAGGCTAAACGGCGATTGCATAACGGCGACGCCGCCGGCAGTATAATGATCCGGATAATTCGACTCTCCCGAACCGTTAATTGAACGGGAGATCGAGCCGAGATAGGGGCGAACGAGGACGGTATTATTCCCGAGCGTCGTGCGCAACTGCGCATCGAAGATCGGTTGGTTGTTGTTGACGAGCGAGCCCGGGTAAAACACGTATCCTGGAACCTGCGTTCCAATGAGCGATGCGTCATTGGGATTGCTGCATTGTTGTGAAGTTCCCACCGTCATACATGGAAGGACCGTCACCATTCCGCCATACTGTCCGTACGCCGTCCCCTGAGGATTATATCCCGCCTGCGAGCCGACAAAACCGGTTTCGAGCGAGGTCGATTTTGAAAAGTCGTATTTGAATTTTACGATCTCTCCCTTGGTAGCGAGAGGACCACTGAGATCGCCGCAAAACTGGATGATGCCGGCTGCAGCGGTGGTGTTGAGCGCGGGATAGCTCTGCGGTTTAATGACGCACCCGTAGTGCTGGAAAAATTGGCCGTTGAGGCCCTGGTAACCGGCATCTAGGACGTACGAGAGCCGTCCGATCGATCCGGTCATCAATGCGTTTGAATACTGCGATGCGTAATTATCGACCCCATCGATAAATTCAAAGGTCGGTTTCGAAGTAAATGTCGGCGTAAGCAGGTTTGCCGTGCCGCCGATCGCCGAGGCAGCGAATGGGGTCGTATTCCCGGGACCCGTATCTGCCTGAATACCTTGCAGCATGAACGAACTGAAGAACTGCGAGAACCAAACGCCGTACCGCCCGCCTGAGAGCGGATGGCCGTCGAGCAACACCTGCGTTTCGTACGGCTGCGCCCCACCCAACGAAATCGAAGTATTCGGCGAACTCGATCCGCGTTCGATGCCGGCGCCGGGAATCCGAGCAACGACATCGTTGATCTGCGGATTGGCAAGGTCGAGCAGCGAGCTACGGGGTACGAAGGTCGTCTGCGCGGTGCCGGTGTTGATCGAGCTCTTCCCCGAGGCGACCACGCGTGCGATGACCTGCAGCGAACTCGCCGAGAGCGCGACGAGCCGCACCTTGAGGGGAAGCGACTCCCCGGCGAAAATCGCTACGTTCGTGCTGCGCGCGGGGAGGAAGCCGGCCTTGATGACGCTGACGGCATAATAGGCCGCCGGTAAGTCATGGAGAGCGAAGTGCCCCGCGGCGTCAGTCGCCGTCGATTCCCGAACCGGGCCGCTCACGCTGACGACCGCACCTGCGACGGGATGCCCTGCGGCGTCGCTGACGCTGCCGACGAGCGAGCCGCTCTCGCGAGCGGACGAGGCAGCTACGGCCGAAAAAGGCAGCGCGGAAAAAATTGCGCTACAAAAAAGCAGCGCAATCAAAAAATGGGGTAAACGAATAGCATTCACGATCGCATTCCTCTTTGAATTAGTACGAAGTTCCGAGGCATGGTATCATCAGTTGTTTAACCGGTCTTTATCGACTTTTTCTTGTTTTTATTATTTTATGACCTTTTTGATTAATGAGGCTTAACTCACGAGCTATCCCTTGGTAAGAAACCGCATGAACGCGGCGCGCGCCTCCTCGGAGCGCATTGCATCTGCAAATGCTGCAAATTCCGCGCCCATCGCTGCGGCGAGCGCGCTTGAATCGGCACCACGAATCAGCCTTTTTGTCGTGCGTATCGCGTTGGGTGGGAGCGCCGCAAGCTGTGCGGCCATCGCACGGGCACGCGATTCCACCTCGCCGTCGGCCACGACCTCGGCGAGCAGCCCCATCGCGCGCGCCTCGTCGGCGGAGAAGCGCTCCCCGGAGAGCAGCAACCACGAGGCACGATTGCGTCCGACCACGCGCGGCAGGAGCAGGCTCGAGCCGGCCTCGGGCACGAGCCCGAGCGGGACGAACGGCAGCGCGAAGCGCGCCGAGGCGCCGGCGACGACACCGTCGCAATGCAAGAGCAGCGTCGTGCCGATACCGATCGCGACGCCGTTGACTCCCGCAAGCACCGGCTTCTCGCAGGCGACGAGGCGATGGAGGAAGCGAACGACGGGAAGATCCTCGATCTTTGCGTGCATCGCTCCCGCAGCGAGAAAATCCGCAATATCGTTTCCGGCGCTGAAATCCTCGCGCCCGAGAAAGAGCAGCGCGCGCACCTCGCTATCCTCGGCGGCACGCTCCAGCGCATCGGCGGCGGCGGCGTACATCGCCGCGGTCATGGCGTTCTTCTTCTCCTGACGATCGAAGCGAATCGTCATCACGCCTTCGGTAGTATCGACGATCGTACTCATGGAATGGCCTTTCGAAATTCGACGAAGAGTCCGACGCCTGCATTCCGGTCGCCGGCTATTCCGGTTGCGGTATATTTTGCTGAAAAATTCAACGCCCGTAAACCGACGAGCATCTCGCCGTAGGAACGTTGCAACCCGATTGCCACCGACGCATCGATCTCCGCGGCCTGTTCGGCCTTCACCGTCGGCGGGGTGACCCCGTTTCCATAGACGTACACATCGCTGCCCCACAAGGTCGGAGCCGCTCCGAGATTCGCTTCGAGCGTTCGGCGGCCGCGCAACGGCTCGGTATAGCGCAGTGCATAGCGGAAGCCGGCAAGGCGCGAGGAGACGACTTGCTGCAAATTCGGTAACGGCGTCCGTTGGTTGATGACCGTCTCGCCGACGCCGAAACTCACGCGCGGGACGACGCGGTAGCCGAGCGTCGCGTTGAAGATACCGATGCTCGGCGTCGCTTGCCCGTAATAGGCCGAGGCACGCTGCGGAATCGCGACCACGGGGATCCCCTCGAACCGAAACGCGAGCCGCCGCCCACCGAGACGCGCCTGCAGCAGCGGGCCGATCCCCGCGCCGTACTGCGTACCCACAACGTCCTTATGGACCCCCGCGACGGCAAAGAGCTGCAAACCGAGGTAGTTCGTTTCGCGCGCTTGCGCCGCAGCGAAACATGAAGTAACGAGTGCGGCTGCGAGAACTGACGAACCAATCGCACGCCCGTACATTATTTCGGCGCCTTACCGGCGTCGAGCATAACGATCGCGGTACGCCCCGTCGACCCGTGCGCGACCATGCGCAACGCGGCGACCGCGCTACCGACCGGCGTCGTTGGTTGGAGCAGTTCTGCAGGCGATACACCGGTCTGCGCTTCGATCTTCCGATCGAGCGGCGCCCGCATGAACGAGGGTATCGATGTGTAGTCTTTTAAC
>JABEUW010000199.1 GCA_013043945.1 Vulcanimicrobiota bacterium
TAGCGTTCCCGCGGGAACGCTACGAGCTCTTCTTGCGCGCAGCCGAAGCGCTCGTCTTCTTCTTGGCCCCGCTTGCAGCGGGGCTTTTCTTCGCTCCGGCCTTTTTTGCCGGAGCTTTCTTCGTGGTGCTCGCAGCTTTTTTCGCGGGAGCCTTCTTCGCGCCGGTCGCGCTCTTTTTGACGGCCGCGGCTTTCGGCGCCGTTGCCTTCTTTGTGGCGGTGCGTTTTGCAGCCGGCTTCTCTGCCGGTGCCGGTGCCGCTGCCGGCGCCGGCAGCGCCGCGCGCTGAACCGCCGGAATCTCTGCGGTCACCTTGCTCACCCGCGGGCGACGCGCGCGCGCGGGCTTGGTCGGCTGCGGCTCTTCGTGCGGAGCGCGCAGATGCGGCGGCGGCGGCTCCACCGCCGGAGGCGTCGGTGCCGAATAGCGCGCGATCGCTCGCGAGGGCTCGGGGGGAACGACGCGCCCGGTCGGCTGGGCAGATCCGTCGCTTCCAACGCGGAAGAGCGAGCGATCCGGAACCGGAGCTCCCGTACCGGGCGCACCAGCGCCCGCGCCGCCGCGGCCGCGGCGCCCACGGCGACGACGACGGCGACGGCCGCTCTCGGCTCCCGGAACTCCCGGGATGGCTCCCACTCCGCCGATCGGCGGAATACTTTCGGGCTGCACGTCCTCATCGTCCTCATCATCGGCTTCGGCGTGCATCGGCGCGCCTGCCGGCATTGCCTGCGGTTGAGTGCTATCGCTCGCACCCGACGCACGCCCACGGCCGCGACGGCCACGGCGGCGGCGGCGGCGTTTTTCGTGCGACTCCGGTGCTCCCGCTGCGATCGCTCCATCCTCGGCGATCACGATTGCAGCCGCACTCTGCTCGCCCTTGACCTCGGCAGCGAGCGCCGTATCGGCGGCTTCCTCTTCTTCGGTGATCGTCGTAATGCCGATCGGCGGGCGCGCCTGAGCGCTCGAGGCCGCTTCGGCGGCGAGTTCTTTGAGTTGCGCGGTCTGTTCGGCTGCGCTCAGCGGGCCGCGACGTTTCTTCGCGCGTCCGGCGCCTGCACGGCGTCGCTTGCCGCTCTCGTCGGCAACGGCGGCCGCCCCGGCAGAGATGAGATCGGCGACCACGTAGTCATCCGCGTCGTCGATATCGAGAATGCGAATCTTCGCAGCATTCCCCGAATGATTCGCGGCATTTTCGACTTCGACGATGCGGTCGCCGACGAGCGCCGCTGCAGAGGTGGCGTTCGGCAAGCGCCCGGGCAGCAACTGTACCTCGACTTCATCGCCGACGCGAACGCGGCCGTCGCCGACCGGAGCCGCCGCGCGGAAATCGGTGCGCGTGCGCTCGGGATGAATCGCTGCACTCGCACGAACGTGTACCGTAATGCCGAGATCTTTCGCAAGTTGCGCGCACTCATCTTCGTACCAGAACTCCAGCTGCGCGGCAACGCTCGGTGCGGCCTCGATCACTGCGTGGCGATGCTTGTCGTCGACGGCATGCGCGCGCAGGTGGCGGAGCGCTTCGATAGCGATAGACTGCGGCGACATCACCGTTCCTATGCCGGCGCAAGTGGGGCAGGTTCCGCGTAATTGGCCGGCGAGATCTTTGCCGACGCGCTTGCGCGTGAATTCCAGCAACCCAAGATTGGAGAAGGATTGAATGGTCGCGCGCGTACGGTCGCGGCGCAAACCATCTTCGAGCGTCTTCAGTACCTTGTTGCGCGCCGATTCGGAGCCCATGTCGATGAAGTCGACGACGATGATGCCGCCGATATCGCGCAAGCGAACCTGGCGGGCGATCTCCGCAGCCGCTTCGACGTTAGTTTTCCCAATCGTATCTTCGAGATTTTTTCCGCCGGTGAATTTACCCGAGTTGACGTCGATGACGGTCAACGCTTCGGTGGTCTCGATCACGATCGATCCGCCCGAGGGCAGATTGATCTTCGGGTTCATCAGGCGCTCGATTTCGGTGTCGATGCCGTAATCGTGGAAGAGCGAACGTCCGCCGTTATAGTGTTCGATGCGGTCGAGGTACTGTGGCCCGAGCAGCTGTAAGAACTCGCGCACTTTGCGATGCTCTTCTTCGTTGTCGATATAGACCTTGTCGACGTCGGCGGTAACGAAATCGCGCGCCGCTTTGAAGACGAGGTTCATATCTTTATGCAGCAGCGAGGGCGCTTGCGCGCGCTTGAAAACTTCGAGGATGCCGTGCCACATGCGGATAAGCACGCCGAGATCGGCCATTAATTCCGCGTCGCTCACGCCCGTTGCCGCCGTACGCACGACGGTGGCCATGCCTTCGGGGCGAATGCGTTGCATGACTTTCTTCAAACGTTCGCGTTCGGTTGCCGACTCGATTTTGCGGGAGACGCCGGAGTATTTTCCGGTCGGCATTAAAATCAGATAGCGGCCCGGCAACGAGATATTCGTGCTGATGCGCGCGCCTTTGAGGCCGCGCGGCTCTTTGACGATCTGCACGAGGATTTCGTCGTTCCGTTTTACTTTTTCACCGATGGTGAATCCGCTGTGCCCTTGGGTGATTTCAACGTCGCCGATGTTCAGCGGCTGTTTGTTGATATCGTCGACGTAAAGAAAGGCGTTGCGGCCGAGGCCGATATCGACAAACGCCGCGCCCATACCGGGGAGCACGTTGTGAACCTTGCCTTTGTAAATCGAGCCGATAACTTTCTCTTCACGCTCGATGTAGAGTTCGGCGAGTTCGCCGTCTTCCATAATAGCA
>JABEUW010000200.1 GCA_013043945.1 Vulcanimicrobiota bacterium
AAAACCGTGACGGCGCGATACTGGCGCGGCGCACGCGAGTTCGGCGTCGTGATGCCCGCGCGCGGTATGGTGCTGGTGCGCTGGCCCGCCTACGAGAATCCCGCCTCGCCGCTCCCCGCCTTCGATGCGCTCGACCGCGCAGGCTCGATGGCGGCAGCGCTGCGCGCGCTGCGACGCTATCCCGGCCCGACGCAAAATTTTGTTATCGCCGATACGCACGGCAACGCCACCTATCAGCTCGCCGGTATCATTCCCGCCGATCCGCTCTGGGGGCGCCGCTTTCATTCCGCCGCGGCGCTTGCAAAGCACTTCGGGCTCGTTCGCTTCTCCGAGTTGCCGCACGTTGCGCCCTCGCGCGACGCCGTCGTGTGGACGGCGAATAACAAAATGTACGGCGCCGGCTACCCGTTGCGTTTGAGCGCGCAGTTCGCGCCGCCCTATCGCGCCTATCGCATCGCTACCTTGCTGCGCGCGCGCAAGCGCTACAGCATCGCCTATTTCGGGCGGATGGAGATGGACGTCTACTCGCCGGCAGAGCGAGCGCTCGCGCGCATCGCCGCGCATCACGCTTGGCAACAGAACGTCGGCGCCGAGGCGCGCTTGCTCGCCGCCCTGCGAACGTGGAACGGCGATATCGCACCGAACTCGCTCGGCGCGACCGCCGCCGTCACCCTCCGGCGCGCGCTCGTACAATTTACGCAGCGCCCCTTTATGGATGACGCGATGAGCGAACGCGCGGGAGCGACGCCCGCACTCGGCGGCGCGCTCCAACTCGCCGCGCGCGAACGCCCGCAACTCGTTCCGTGGAGCATCGCCGGCGCAGTCACCGTGCGCCACCCGCTCGCGGCGCTCGGCGCGCGCTTTCTCGACGGCTCGCGCTTCGCCGGCGACGGCGACGGGTTCGTGATTCACGTGCAGCGTCAGGGCTTCTCGCAGAGTTTCCGTGCGGTCTGGGAGCCGGGGGCTTGGGATCGTGGCGGCATCACCATTCCGCAGGGGGAATCCGGGCAGCCCGGCAGCCGCTGGTACAGCGATGAAGCGGGCGCTTGGGTCGCCGGAAAGCTCCTCCCCATGCCGTGGAGCAGAGCGGCGGTACGCGCCGCAACGCGACATACCCTGACGCTCTCGCCGTAAATGCGCTATAATTAGGAAGACCTGAAGGAAGCGAGCCTCTCAACCGAAAAGCAAGCATGAGGGGGCCAGGATGGCCCTAGCGTTCTGGGCGCGTTTGGTCGATAGCGCCATCATGGAGGGAATATGGCTACCGGTTTGAGCATTGCCAACAACCTTCTGGCAAACAGCGTTCAGTACAACCTCAACAACAATCAGAGCGCGCTGAAAAATATCGTGACCCAACTATCGTCGGGTCTTCGCATTAATTCTGCTGCGGACGATCCCTCCGGGCTCGCGATCGCAACGAATCTCCAGACCCAGGTCGACGGCTTTACGACCGCGGTTCAAAACGTCCAGAACGCGAACAACGCCGCGCAGGTCGCGCTCGGTGCGCTCACGACGACGACGGCTATTTTGCAGCGCATCCGAAGCCTCGCGGTTGAAGCCTCCTCAAGCCTCAACAGCAACCAAGATCGCCAGAACCTCCAGGCCGAAGTCGGTCAACTTCTGCTTGAAGTCAACAGCATTTCGCAGAGCGTTAATTTCAACGGGCAACCGCTGCTCGACGGCAGCCACGCTGGTTTCCAACCCGAACAGATCGCGACGGCAACCATTACCGCAAATACGGCCCTTTCGGGCGGCGGCGGAGCGATTGCGGGAGCGGGATCGACGCCTGGTACGGCAGCGGTCGTAACCAACGGCAGCTTTACAAACCCGGCGATCCCTGCAAACAGCTCGGCCCTCGCGCCGCCGATTCCCGGATGGACGCTCTCGGGCGGTTTCGTTCTTATTAACGGGAACGACGGCGTCGACCCGACCGTACCCGCGGGATCGCAGGCGCTCGGAGGCTTCAGCTCGGGTGCGAGTGCTCAAACGACGATTACGGGGCTCATTGCCGGGGCGACCTATTCCGTGAGCTACGCGGCGGCGAGCGGCGCGCCCGGGTCGGCGCACGTCCAAGTCCTTGCCAACGGAACCGATATCACCTCCGCCGCCGGCCTCTTTCTCACAAACTCATATACGGCACTCACGACCAATACGTTTGTGGCGAATGCCGCCGGAACGGTGACGCTCGCGTTTAACAACATTCAAACCGGCGGTAATAGTCAATTCACGAACGTCGGCCTCAATTTGGTCTCCGCGCCGGCCGGCTCGGGAACGTCGGGCACGACGATCGATCCGAACTTCCTCGTCGCGGGCGTTACGGCAGCAAACGCCAATTTCAACACCACCGTCGGCGCGGTGAGCACCTATGCGGCGGTCGCCGGGGGCACGTACGCCACGCTGGACGGCTCGATCGAACTGCAGGTTATCAACACCGGCGTTTCGATTGCAGTCCAGGAGACCTTCATCAATAGTGCCACCGGAGCCGTCTCCGTTGACTCGACGCTCTTTGGATCGGGTTCGACAAATAACGATTTCGAGAATCTGAGCGTGACCACCGGGAACTTTGGCGCGCTCGATGTCGGGACCACCGCCTTTATCAAAATCGGACAGAACGTCGCCGCGTTAACGAACCCCAATAACCCGGCCTTTAACTTCCAATCCGGGGCGAACGAAGGCGATACGATCCAGATTGGGATTCAGGCGACCAACACGCAGACGCTACGCATCTCGAATATCAACCTCGCGATCTCGGCGGCGAATAATCCGTCGATCGCTTCCGAGGATGCGATCGGACAGATCGACCAGGCGCTCAACACGATTCTCAACCAGCAAGCACTGCTCGGTGCGGTCGTCGTGCGTCTAAACGAGGATGCGAACAACGATAACGTCGCCGCCGTCAACCTGCAGGCCTCCGAATCATCGATTCGCGATCTCAATGTCGGGCAGGCAACGACGCAGTTTACGAAGCTACAGGTGCTCGTCCAAGTCGGCACATCGGTACTCGCGCAATCGAATACCAACGCTCAATCGGTGCTGGGACTCTTCCGCTAAGCTCGCTAACCACTCGGCGCATTACGCGAACTCCTTGCGCTCTTCACGGTAATACGCCCGTACTGCTACCCACGTGAAGAGCGCGCAGTAGCCGAGCAACCAGAGCGCGGCGCGCTGCCACGGCTCGCTCGTTGCGCCAACCGCGCCCCAGGCGAGCTGCCCGAAATGATAGCTCGGCAGATATGGAGCGATCGATTGCACGAACGGCGGCAGTTGATCGAGCGGGACGAAGAGCCCGGAGGCAAACGCGAGCGGCAACGTGATGAGATTGAGAATCGCCACCGCCGCATTGAGCCCCGCAAGGTAGCCGACCGCAAAGCCGAGTGCGACGAACGGCAGACTCCCCAGCAGCAGCCTTGCGAGCAG
Source organism: Vulcanimicrobiota bacterium (assembly GCA_013043945.1). Classification (GTDB taxonomy): domain Bacteria; phylum Vulcanimicrobiota; class Vulcanimicrobiia; order Vulcanimicrobiales; family Vulcanimicrobiaceae; genus JABEUX01. Next base: position 3,418 of record JABEUW010000200.1, read on the forward strand.
TAGAACGAGAGCGGGCGCCGGAAGCGCGACGCCGCCGGCGACGCGCGCGAAGAGCACCAACAGCAGGACCGCGATCCCCCCGAACGCCATCGAAGCGATGAACTTCCCGGCGAAGTAGGCGAGCGGGCGCAGCGGTGCGGCACGCATCAATCGCGTTGCCCCGTTGCCGCGCTCGGCGGCCACGCTCGCGCCGAACGAAAACAACGAGATGCTCATCACCGCATAAGCACTAAACGAGGCTAAAAGGTAGAGCCCCACCGTCGCGTTCATATACGGCATCCGCGCCTGCGCTAAGCCGAAAAACGCATAAAACATGATCGGGAACACGACCGTGGCAATCGAGAACCACGGATTGCGCAGCAATCGAATGAATTCGATCTTCGTCTGCGCGCGCAACATCGGTGCGAATGGAGCGATCTCAAGCGACATGGCGATGTTCCCCTGCAGTGAGTGCGACAAATGCTTCTTCGAGCGTCGCGCCGGTAACCGTGAGCTCTTCGATTTCAACATTGCGCGCGAAGAGTTCGCGCAGTAAGCTTTCGGGCGACTCGGTCAGGGCCTCATAGCGCTCGCCGTTTCGTACGAAGCGTTCGTCGTCGAGAGCGACCCGCGAAGTAAACGAAACGCGCTTGCGGCCAACGGCTCCCTTTACCTCGCTCGGCGTTCCGTCGGCGATAATATGCCCGCGGTCGATCACCACGACGCGGTCGGCGATCGCATCGGCTTCATCGAGGTAGTGCGTGCTCATGAGGACGGTGCGCCCGCGCTTGGCAATCTCGGAGATCGTCGCAAGCAGCGAACGGCGCGCTTCAACATCGCGCCCGACCGTCGGCTCGTCGAGCACCAAGAGTTCGGGGTTCCCGCAGAGCGCGAGCGCGAAATAGAGCCGCTGCACCTGCCCGCCCGAGAGCCGCGCGACCCGCATGCGGGCTTTCTCGGTTAAGCCCGCGAGCGAAAGCAATTCGTCGATCGGCAGCGGCGCGGGATAGTAGCTGCGAAAGAGCGCGATCGCTTCATCGACGCGCAGGTACTCCGGGAGCCCCGAGCTTTGCAGCATCGCACCGACGCGCGCCCGCACCGCTTGCTCGCGGGGATTGCCCCCGAGCACCGATATCGAGCCGGCACTCGCACTGCGCAGCCCCAGAAGTAACGATATTGCCGTCGTCTTTCCGGCGCCATTCGGCCCGAGTACGGCGACGCTCTGGCCGCGCGGAATGCGGAGATCGATCGCGTCGAGTGCGACGAGCGTGCCGTAGTTTTTGGAGACGCCGCGAAAAACGACGGCGTCCTCGTCCATGCGTGCACTCATCGCGTTGCCTGCGGAAGCGCGTGCGCGAGGAACGTCCAGATCGTCTTCCACGCCCGCGTCGACGCCGCAACATCGCCGGCGCGCGTCCCGCCAAGCTCCATCACGGTGCCTCCACCGATCCGATACGAGGTCATCGCCGACTGCGGCCCATGCATCGCCCAGAGAAACGTATGCCCCGCATGCGGATAGACGATGCTGCGATCGGCATAAGCATGGTGCTGCGCTTTGAGATAGCGCATCGCCATCGCGCATTGCCGCGGCGAATCCCACATCTCGTCGTCGGCAGCGGCCAGGCAGAGAACCGGGCCGTGAATACGCTGCAACGGAAAGAAGGATGCGCGAACTTGCGCCGGATCGGCGTCGAGCGAGAGATCGTAGAGGACTCGCAATTGTATCGGGCCGCCGTGCTCGAACTGCATCCCAATCGCCGAGCTTGCGCTCTGCGAAACGGGGACGCAGGGCAGTGCTTTCCCGCGATAGCTCCACGAACATCCCGCGGGAATATCGTTCGCACCGAGGCCCATAAACGCAACCGGTGATGGCACGTCGGCGACGACCGCTCTGATCTGCGGATAGGTCGATGCCGCAAGGAGCGCAAATTCGCCGCCCTTCGAACCGCCGAGGATACCGATCTCCTTCGAGTTCACATCCATGCGTGCGGCGACCGCGCGTAATGCTCGCCCGATCGTTTCCACCGGCACGTTCACGAGATGCTTCGGCAACCCGGGCAAACCGAAATACGCGACCGTAACCGCGACGTAGCCGTGCGCTGCAAAGAGCGGTGCGATGCTCGGCATCGTCGAGTTTCCGCCCTCGGAGCCGCCGAGCAGCAGCATCGCTGGGTGGCGCCCCGGCGTCGAGGGGGAGCAGATCGTGCCGATAAAGGGCGCGCGAACGTTGCTGCATCCGGCGGGAAGCCGCGTTGGAGCAGGGAGCGGCGCCGCAGATGCGATGCAGGCGGCTAGAATGTTCAGGCTGATAACCAGAATGAGGATAGCGATATGTTTCATGGCTGCGGTTCCTTTTCGAGTAGCATTTGCAACGAACGGACATGGGCGATCATGCGCTCGCGGCCGAGCGGGGTGAGGCGATAGCGTGAATGAGGGCGCCGATCGACGAAACTTTTCTCTTCCTCGACGTACGCGTGCTCGACGAGCTTCCCGAGATGCGCGCTGAGATTGCCGTTGGTCGTGCCGACGGATTTTTGCAATTCGCTAAAACTCGCCCATTGCGAGGCCAGGAGCTCCGCGACGATCGCGAGCCGAATTTTCGAGAGCAAGAGATCGTCCATCAATCGCAGGCACGCGACGACGCGATGAGTTCGACGGCGCCGAACCCGGCGTAGCCGACGAACATCCCCGCGGAGAGCGCATACCCGACGAAATCGGGTTTATAGTTCGCGACCGCGAGCGAAAGGAGCAAGATGATCCCGCCGACGAGCGCACGACGATTGCCATGCATCGCAATATAAAAGAGCACGATGCTCGCCGCGAAGCTCCAAATTGCCGCAAGCCCAATAACGCCGAAGATATTCGCTCCGAAAAGTTCGATAATAAAAACGAAGAACGTCACCATCATCGCGACTTTCAAGACGGTGAGAAATTCGCGCTCCAGGAAGGTGAGGCGCTCTAACCGGGCGCTCTTCCCGCGCCAGATCGAGAAGGCCATCGCGGCGAGCGCCGCCCCCCATGCGATCCAGATCGCGTTCGCCGGCGCGAGATGCGTACCGATGAGTTGGTACATTAGCGACATCGTCGCCGAGGCGAGCCCCCAAACGACGAAATACTCCGCCCCGACGTTGAGGCGGGTCGAGGTACGCTCGACGATGCGGTCGACCATCTCCAGGTGCTCGCGAGCCTCGGAACCTTCGATCATCCCAAATTCTCCGTTTTAGACTAGTTTATTTTATAGACTACTTTGTTATACAGCAGTCCCTTCCCACCGTCAACCCCCGGCGGAGTCGTTGACAGGGCTCGCGGCTTCCGGTAAAGTCCCATAGTTATGTACGCAGTTATCGAGAGCGGCGGTAAGCAGTACCGCGTCGCTGAAGGCGATATTATTCGCACGGATCTCATCGAAACCGAAGTGGGTGCGGATGTCACCTTCGACCGCGTCGTGCTCGCCGGCTCCGGCGCCGACGTCAAGATCGGTACCCCGGTGCTTAGCGGTGCGAGCGTCGTCGGCACGGTGCTTCGCCAGGCGAAGGACAAGAAGATTCTCGTCTTCCGCTACAAGCCCAAGAAGCGCGTCCGTAAACTGATCGGCCACCGCCAGCGCTTCGCCGAGATAAAGATCACCAAGATCAACCTCGCGTAGGAGCGGTATGCTCCGCGTTACGTTTTACGAGGACAGCCGGCAGCGGCTGTCCTCGTTCGTTGCCGAGGGACACACCGAGCTCGCCGCCCACGGCGAGGATATCGTCTGCGCGGCGATCTCGGCGATCCTTCAGGCGGCCCGGCTCGGGCTCGAACGGCACGCCGCAGTACGGCTCGCGGTTCGCCAGCAGAGCGGCGATATGGAGCTCTCCGTTGCCCCCGAGGATCGCGATCGCGAAGATGTCCGGGCGATCCTGGGCACGGCCCTGCTCGCCTGCGAAGCGATCGCCACGCAATATCCCGACGCCGTCGCCGTGCGGCGCGAAACTGAAGCGCCCGTCGAGCAGTAGTGAAGCGATGTCCGTTAGAAAGGGTACCCCATGACCGACTCATTGCATCAACACGCCGAATCTCCATCGAACCAACCCGACGATAACGAGCTTGGGAAAGCGCTGCTCGTCGGCGTGCTCGGCGGAGTGCTCTCAGCGGTCGGTTATGTGATCTACCGTCGTCTCCCCGACGAGCAGCGCGACCGCCTGCACGACCAGGTGCGGACCGTCGTCAGCGCGCGCATCAACGATATCCGCCAAAACTTCAATCTTTAGGCGATAGCGGCTCTTCGTGCGGGGGGAGCACCGGGGCCGGGCTCGGTGCCGGCGGCGGAGCTTTTTCCTGTGCGGCATCGGCCGCTCGCTCCATCTCCGCGACGAAATTCGCCGAGGCGTTTTGGAGATCGCGCGTCACCTTCCCGAACTGACGCATCATTCCGGGAAGTTTATCGGGGCCGAAGAGCAGGAGGGCCAGCATACTGATGACCGCTATATCGGGAACGGAAAACATCTCCCGGTGGTGATTCGGCAGGCCTCCTACCACGACCCGTGCAAGCAAGCGACTCCAATATCGTGAAAATTATTTACACGCGCGGCAACCGCGAGGAGACGCTCGCTTCGCTGGGCACCTTACGCAAGGTTCTCAACCGCTTCGTGCGCCGCCGCGTGTTCTACGAGATCAGTAGCCGCAGCAGGCGGGAGCACGAGTTTTTCTCCGCCAAGGATACGTTCACGGTCGGCGCGATCGAGGTGAGCAACCGCGAGCACCTGCAGATTCTCATCTTCGATGCGCGCAAACACGAACGCTCGATCGAGATCATCAATCCGCAGGCAATGCGCATCTACGACGAAGCCCCCGACCGCAATTTTGCGGTCTCTTTCGTTTGCGAGAACGGCGATTTCGAGACGCGCGTCTATCTGCGCGAAGAGGGCGCCGACGAGACGCTTCCCCCAGAAGGGGAAGGGCTCGAACGCATCTCTCTGCCGCAGTTATTCGATTACATTCGCGATATTACAACCGTCGAAAGAACTATAACTTAA
>JABEUW010000022.1 GCA_013043945.1 Vulcanimicrobiota bacterium
CCGGCAGTGCGAGCGCGCCGGCGGAGATGCCGAGCGCGGTCCGTGCGAGAAACGACCGGCGGTCGGTGCGAGCGAATTCGTGGTGCACGGGAGCCTCCTCAAAAACGAGAGCGATCTGCGGAACTGCTTTAGGGATAGAAAAAGCCCCACCTGCAACGCGTGCGGGCGGGGCTTGGAGTATGCCGATCGAGGCTTAGGCGCTGACCGCTTTTTTCGCGACGGCGAGCAGCGAGCCGAACGCCGCGCTGTCGTTGACGGCGAGATCGGCGAGCGCTTTGCGGTTCAGTGCGACGCCCGACTTCTTCAAGCCGTTCATCAGCATCGAATAGCTCATGCCCTCGCGGCGGGCCGCCGCATTGATGCGGCTGATCCACAGCGAACGGAAATCGCGTTTGCGAACGCGACGGTCGCGGAAAGCGTAGGCAAGGGAGTGGAGCAGCGCTTCGTTCGCAACGCGATAGTTGCGACGACGCGCGGCGCGGAAGCCCTTGACGAGCTTCATAACCTTGCGGCGATGCTTGAGGCCGTGAACGCCGCGTTTAATGCGTGCCATCTGTGAAGAGCCTCCTTACACCAAATACGGGATCGTCGGCGCTAGGCGTTTGAGATCGCCCTTAAACGTCGGTTGATCCTTGCGGAAGTTACGTTTGCGCTTGCGCGTCTTTTTCGAAAGAATGTGTCCGCAACCGCTAAACTGGTGTCGGTGCATCACTTTCCCGGTCCCGGTTATCTTTACTCGCTTCGCCGTTCCGCGGTGGGTTCGAATCTTTGGCATGATCGGTAGACTCCTTGGTTTGCTCGGCGTCCGCAGTCGGTGCCGGGGGTTGTGCGCGTTCGTGTTCCTTCATCGAGGAGTACTTCGGCGGTCCCGTCGGCGTAGCGCGCGGCGCTAAAATCATAAACATATTTCGGCCTTCGAGTTTTGGTTCGCGTTCGAGGAGCGCGAGAGGCATCATATCCTCCACCATGCGATCGAGCAAACGCTTTCCGAAACCCTGATACGTAATTTCCCGGCCACGGAACATGATCGTTACTTTAATTTTGCTTCCATCGAGCAAGAGGCGTTCGGCCATACGGGCCTTAGTCTCGTAATCGTGTTGCTCGATTTTCGGGCGCAGCTTCACTTCGCGTAGATCGACGTGGCGCTGCTTCTTGCGGGCATCTTTGTCTTTTTTCGCCTGTTCGTATTTGAGCCGTCCGAAATCGCCGATCTTGCAGACCGGAGGCTGCGCGTTTGGCGAAATCTCGATAAGATCGAGCCCTGCGGTGCGCGCTCGCGAGAGCGCTTCCTCAGTCGGCATGACGCCGAGCTGCTCGCCGTTGTCATCGATGACGCGGACCGATCGAATGCGGATTTGTTCGTTGACGCGTAGCGGTCGTGCTATGGCGATACTCCTAGTCGAAAAAAAACGAAGAAAGGCCGCCGGAGCGACCTCACATCAACGGAACCTACCGTCGGTTCCCTCTCGTGAAGACCGGATCGCCCGCGGGCATCCGGTGAGTGCCCCCTTCCGGGAGCGCTGCTTCGGCTCGGAGAGGATAGCACGGCGGGGGGGCGCCATGCAAGCGAGGATCGGGCAGCGGGTAGGAGCAAAGCAGAGATGTCCGGTCCTTAGCGCTGATACGCGCGCTCCAACCGGTCGAGCCGGTGGTCGACCTCGAGGCGCCAGCGTTGGAGCCCGGCGACCTCTCCGCCGATCGAGGTCAGGCGAGTCTCGACGCTATCGAGCCGGCTCTCGACGCCATCGAGCCGGGTTTCGACGCTATCGAGCCGGGCCTCGACGCGGTCGAGCCGGAGTTCGACGCGCCCGAGTCGGCTCTCGAGCATGGCGAAGCCATTGGTGACCGCTCCGTGGAGGTCGAGGACGGCGGTCATGATCTCGCGAGTGCTCGGCTCGGCATTCATGGTGGAAGCGTAGCGTACGCCGATTGCCGGGCGGCTTCCTCGGCGTTACCCGATGATTTCCGGAAGCGGCGCCCCGGCATGACTGCTGCGGCAACCACGCGAAACGGGGAGGCGCGGCGTGAGGAGCGCCATCTATGGCTACAGCAATTATCACCGACAGCGCGGCCGATATCTCGGCCGAACAGGCCCGCGAATTCGGCGTCGAGGTGGCACCGCTCTGGATCCATATCGACGGGGAGCGCCTTCGCGACGGCGTCGATATCACGCGTGCGAGCTTCTATGCTCGCATGGCCGCAGCGAAGGACCTTCCGAGCAGCGAGCCGCTTGACGCCGCGGGCTTCACGGCGATTTTCTCCAAGCACGTCGACAAGGGCGACGAGTGCGTCGTTCCGATCGTCTCGAGCAAGCTTTCGAAGACCTACGAGAATGCTTTAGCCGCGGCATCGCGCTTCGCAGGCAAAGTGCACGTTGTCGATAGCCAAACGCTCTCCGGCGGCCTGCTGCTGCTCGCATACGTCGCCGGCGAGATGGCGAAAAAAGGAGCTGGCGCCAAGGATATCGTCGCCGCGCTCGAACGCGGAAAGAGCACGCAGAACGGATATCAGATCATGCCGACGCTCGAATTTCTCGGACGCAGCGGCCGGCTCAATAAAGCGATCGTCGCCTTGGGAACGGTGCTGAAGGTCAACCCTATTCTCCAGGCCCGCGACGGCATCATCGAAACCGCCGGGCAGACCCGCACCTTCGATAAAGCGAAAGAGCTCATCGTCGATATCGCAACCCGGCATGTTACCGACGTGGCGGCGACGCGCTTTGCGGTCGGCCACACGCATGCCCCGGCGCTCGCCGACGAGATGGCGAAAGCGCTGCACGAAAAGCTCTCGCTGCCGCCCAAAACCTTCATCGTGCACGAAGTCGGCCCCTCGGTCGCCGTCAACGTCGGCCCCGGCGCGATCGCCATTTTCTCGGTTACCGGAATCTAAACGCGAGCGGCTCGCGAACGGAGCGGAAGCCCCTCGCGCCGAATTCGGGGGCGATGAGCGAGATTCAAGATCGTAGCGGAGCCCGCCAGCCCGAACTCTTCTCCCCCGAGCGTGCCGCTCGGCTCGACGACCCCGCCCGCGAGGCGTACATGTCGGCGGCGGCGATCGTCGCGCGGCTCGACGTTCCGAAAGAGGGTCGCGTCATCGACCTCGGCGCCGGCACCGGGCGATACACCTTCGCAATCGCGAAAGCGCACCCCGATGCCTTTGTCGTCGCCGTCGATACTCAGCCGGGCTTCGTGCGGATCATCGCCGAGCGCTGTCTCGAAGGACAGTTCGATAACGTCGTCACCGGCGATACGCCTGCCGGCCCGCCCGCCGACCGCATCTTACTGCTGAACGTTCTCCACGAGATGAGCGATCTCGATCTCAACCCCGTGCGCGCCGCGCTCTCGCCCGAGGGGTGGATGCTCGTCATCGACTGGGATGGCGGCATCGAGCGCCCGGTCGGCCCGCCGCGCGAGCATTCGCACACCCGCGACGAAGCGATCGCTCGCCTGCAATCGCGCGGATTCGCTCGCGTTGAAAGGATCGACGCGCCGGAGTTTCCCTACCACTTCGTGCTCCGCGCGAGCACCTAGCAGGGAGCCGTCTGCCAAGCGCGTACCGCGTGGCGATGCGCACTTTTCTGATTCGAGGCTTCGGCCTCTCTCTGTTGCTGTTTTCGTTCGCGTTTGCGCCCTCCCAGGCCGCAACGCAGGCGATTCAGCTCCAACTCGATGCGCGGCAAGCGCCGACGCAAAATATCGTTTTCACCCACGAAATCATTCCCGCGACCCCGGGGCCGATGACGCTCTACTATCCCAAGTGGATCCCGGGCGAACATCAACCCGTCGGACCGATCGCCAACGTCGCGTCGTTGGTTATTACCGCCAACGGTAAACGCATCGCGTGGCGTCGCGATCCGCTCGACATGTTTGCGTTCGAGTTCGACGTGCCGGCGGGTGCCGACAGCATCGACGTGCACTTCACCTACCTCGGCGCGACGTTCGGGCACTACTCTTCGTCGCGGTTAGCAACGCACAATCTCTTTGTGACGACGTGGAACCAGAACCTGCTCTATCCGTCGACCGGGACGATTCAGGACACGTTCTTTAAACCGTCGATCGTCCTTCCCGGGGCGGCGTGGAAATTTGCAACCGCGTTGACCGGCGCGAAACGCACCGGCGATACCGTGACGTTCGACGAGGTCTCGCTCGAACATCTCATCGATTCGCCGCTCGATTCCGGTACGCACGCCTACCGTAAACGCATTTGGCACGAAGGCACTGCGAGTGCCTACCTGAACGTGTTCGCCGATACGCAGCACGAAGCGAACTCCGCAAAAATCGGCGAGCCGCACTACGCCAAGCTCGTTCGCGAGATGATGGCGATGTACGGCGCTCGCCATTGGCGGAATTATAACTTTCTGTTGACGCTCTCGGATCAGATGCCAGGCGAAGGGATCGAGCATCACGAGTCGAGCGATGACGGAGAGACCGGGTCGTACTTCCTCAACCACAAAGATTTCGTTCGCGGGGGCGATTTGCTTTCGCACGAATTCAATCACTCGTGGGACGGCAAGTATCGCATGCCTGCAGGGCTCTACCCCGACAACTTGCAGATCCCCTATAACGACTCGTTGTTGTGGGTCTACGAGGGAATGACGCAATACTACGGCGATGTAATGTCGTTCCGCGACGGCATTCGCCCGGCAAAACAATGGCCCAACCAAGTCGCCGCGATGTACGCCTACTACGATAACGAACCCGGACGTCTGTGGAGAACGCTCGGCGACACCGCGACCTCGGCGCCATTTCTCTACGCCGCCCCGTATGGGTACAACGCCGAGCGTCGCAGCGTCGATTTCTACGTCGAAGGAGCGCTCATGTGGCTCCGTGCCGACAGCATCATTCGGGCGAAGACCCACGATAAAAAATCGCTCGACACCTTCGCACGGGCGTTCTTCGGTGGAAAAACGACGGGACCGATCGTCGTCACCTATACGCGTAAGGACATCATTGCGGGGCTCGATAAGGTGCTGCCATACAACTGGACGGCCTTTTTCCATAAATGGATCGATAACATCGCGCCGCATCCAGCAAACGGCTTTACCCCCGACGGCTGGAAGCTCGTCTATACCGCAAAGCCGACGATTTGGGTGCCGAAGAACAACTTTTGGTACTCGATTGGACTCGCGGTAAACCATGGCAATATCGGTGACGTTCGGTTCGGTTCCCCCGCCGCCGTTGCAACGTTGGGCATCGATACCACGATCGTTGCCGTGAACGGTCGCGGATATTCGGCCGCGGTGCTCGCGCAGGCGATAACCGATGCTGCCAAGAGCAAAGCACCGATCGACCTGCTCGTCGAACATAGCGACGTGTACCGCTCGGTCCAAATCAACTACACGGGCGGTCTCCGGTATCCGCATCTGGTGCGCATCAAAGGCGTGCCGGATCGGCTCTCGCAGGTCGTCAAGCCCTATACGAAGTAGGAACGAGCGATGGAGCAGCAACCCGAGGAGCGCGAAGTACTCGAACATGGCGGGCACGTCGGTAGTTTCGATCGCTTCGCCGCCGTACTCGCGCTGGGCGAGCGAATCATGTTCGTCTTCGTCGGGTTGCTGCTTTTCGTCGCCGCAGTCGCGCTGGCGATTCACGGCGTGCGCGAGGCGATCGCGCTTTTTGCCGTCGGCGGCGATACGCTTATCGCGAGCACGGCACATTTTATCGATCTCGTTCTTTTAATTTTGATGATCTCGGAGATCACCTATACCGTCGTTATTTCGATTCGCGGGCGAGGGCTATCAGCGATCCCCTTCCTCCTCATCGCGATCATTGCCACCGTGCGTCGCGTCCTCGTGATTACCATTCAGGAAATTCATCCGGCCGCTCCCAAAGGCTTGATTTGGATTTCGAAGAGCAGCGTCGATTTGCTCGCGCTCTCGCTCGTCTGCGTCTTGTTCGTCGTTGCGATTATCGTATTGCAGCGTCGTCCAAAATCGGCGGGGCTGCCGAAGGAGTGAGACGGGGCGGCTATACCTGGCCGCTCGAAGCGCTGCGCCCCTTGCGATCGAGCTCGCGCTCTCGTAGTTCGACGCGACGGATTTTCCCCGATCGCGTCTTCGGCAGATCGCCGACGAATTCGATTTCGCGCGGATATTTATAGGGGGCGGTCACGCGCTTGCAGTGCTCCTGAAGTTCTCGTACGAGTGCGTCGCTCGCGGAGTATCCCGGGCGCAGGACGACGAAGGCCTTGACGATATTTCCGCGGTCGGCATCGGGGCTTCCGACGACGGCGGATTCTGCGACCGCCGGGTGTTCGAGCAGGGCGCTCTCCACCTCGAAAGGCCCGATTCGGTAGGCTCCTGAGGAGATCACGTCGTCGGCGCGCCCGACGAACCAGAAATAGCCGTCGGCATCGACGCGCGCGCGATCTCCGGTGAGATACCACTCGCCGCGACGGGTCGCCGCCGTCTGTTCTTCATCGTGGAGATAGCCTTTGAAGAGCGTCGGTGGTTCACCGCGCAAACCGATATCGCCGACGATCTCGGTCGCGCAGAGGCCTCCGTCCTCGTCGACGACGGCGACATCGTGCCCCGGTGTCGGTCGCCCCATCGCGCCGATGCGGACTTCGTCACCGGGGAGATTGGCGATGAGCAACGAGTTTTCGGTCTGCCCGTAGCCGTCGAAAATCGTGAGCCCAAATGCATCGCCCCAGCGTTCGATGACTTCGGGATTCAGCGGCTCCCCGGCGCTGACGCAGTGGCGTAACTGCGGCAATTTCCAGCGCGAACCGAGATCGTCGCGTTTGGCTTCGAGCCGATACTCGGTCGGCGCTTGGCAGAGCACGGTGACCCCTAAATCGCGAATGAGGTCGAGCCGCTCGGCGGGGTCGAAACCACCGTCGTGCATGACGATCGCACTGCCGCAGGACCACGGCCCGAGCAGGACGTTCCAAAGAGATTTCGCCCACCCGGTCGCTGCGGTGCTCCACACGAGATCGTCGGGCGTGCAATCGAGCCAATAGCGCGCTTGCATGCGTTTGGCAAAGCTATAGGCGCGATCGTGAACGACGCCTTTGGGATCTTTCGTCGTTCCGCTGGTGTAAATGATGTAGCTCCACTCGTCGCTCGCGGCATCGATGCCGGGGAGCGGTTGCGCTCTTTCCGCGCGCGAATCGAGCCGCTCCCAACCGGTTGCGTCGGCCTCGCTGAGATAGTACTGCTTGCAGGTAACGGCGCCGGTGCGGATCTCATCGATCTCGCTCTGGTTGCTCGCGCACGCCACGATCGCTCGCACGTCTGCGTGGTTGGCGCGATAGAGAAGATCTTTGGCGCGTAATTGCTCGGCGCAGGGGATCGCTACCGCGCCGATGCGGTCGAGCGCGAGCATCGTAAAGATCCACGCCGGGCGCTTCGGCAACGCGACGAGGACGCGGTCGCCTCGGTCGATGCCGTCCTCGGCAAAAACGCGAGCGTAGCGTTGCGAAGCGAGCGCGATGTCTTGAAACGAATAGGTGCGCAGGCTACGGTCGTTGTCGATAAAGATCAATGCGCGACGATCGTGGCGCGCGAGATCGTCGACGACGTCCCGTGCGAAGGAAAAATGCTGCGGGACCTCCCAACGGAACTCCTCGCGCGCGTCGGTCACGTCGCTGCGTCGACCGCGACGAGCGCGTCCTCCATACGTTCGAGGAAGAGTGCGATCTCCGCGTCGGTAATCACCAACGGCGGCGCGATGCGCAGGACGCGCTCGTGCGTATCCTTTGCGGCGATGCCGCGCTCGAGCAAGGCGTATGCAAGCGGGCGCGCCGGGCGATCGAATTCGACGCCGACGAGCAGACCGCGCCCGCGTACGTCGCGGATCGAGGGAGATTTGAGCGCACGCAAACCCTGCATGAGTTTCGCTCCGGCGTAACGCGCGCGTTCGGGTAACCGTTCCTCTACGAGTACCTCCATTGCGGCGATCGCGACCGCGCTTCCCAACGGATTTCCGCCGAAGGTACTACCGTGATCGCCGGGCTGGAAGAGCGACATCAGCGCGCGGTCGGCGAGAATCGCCGATACCGGGTAGAGTCCACCGCCCAAGGCCTTTCCGACGATGAGAATATCGGGCTTGATGCCGTCGTGATCGAGGCACATCAACGCACCGGTCCGTCCGAAGCCCGTCTGAATTTCATCGCCGAGGAAAAGGACGTCGTGCTCTTTGCAGATCGCCCACGCACGCTTGAGATATCCTTCGGGTGGGACGACGACGCCGCCCTCGCCTTGAATCGGCTCGATAAGCATCGCGCAGGTATTGGGGCCGATGGAGCGCTCGAGCGCATCTGCATCGCCATACGGGACGAGGACGAATCCCGGCGTATAGGGTCCGAACGAGCGGCGGTATGCCGGTTCGCTCGAGGCGCTGATCACCGTCGTCGTGCGCCCGTGGAAATTGTTGGTGAACACGATGATCTCGGCGCGATCGGGCGGGATGCCTTTGACGTCGTAGCCCCAGCGCCGCGCGAGTTTAATCGCGGTCTCCACCGCTTCGACACCGGTATTCATCGGAAGCGCCATCTCGAAACCGCAGAGCTGCGTCAACCGTTCGAGAAACATGGGTAACCGATCGTTACGCATCGCGCGCGATGTGAGCGTGACGCGCCCCGCTTGTTCGACGAGTGCGGCGACGATGCGCGGATGGCAGTGCCCCTGATTGACCGCGGAATAGGCGCTGATGCAATCGAGATAGCGCTTCCCTTCAACATCGGTTAACCAGCAGCCGCGCGCTTCGTCGACGACGAGATCGAGCGGATGATAATTATGTGCTCCAAAATGCTCTTCGGCTTCGATGAGGGCGCGGGAACTTCGGTCGCTCGCTTTCATAACTCTCAAACTCTAAACGCCACGTGTGTTTACCGCGGTCTGCGGGAATGCCGGGGCGCGTTTCCCATCCGGCATTCGAGGAACACTTGCTCGTAGGAGTTAAGGATGCTCGCTGTGCCGCCCTCCTCGACATACGACTCAACCGCCCGAGAGAGCGCCCTCGCGGCGGCTCCGATGCTGCGACATTTGCTGCAGCTCGACGGCCCGTCGATCGGGGAACGCGGCAGGAGCTTCTTTCTGCTCCCCGCTCTCCCGAGCGGGCGCGCGGCCCTGCTCCTGCACGGGCTTACCGCGAGCCCCGGCCAGATGGAGCGTTTCGCTCGCAGCCTCGCCGAGCGCGGTTATGCCGTGGTCGTTCCTCGCCTGCCCCGTCACGGCCGCAGAGATCGGCTGACGAGCGAACTCGCCAAGCTCGATGCTACCGAGCTGCTCGAACGGACGAAGCTCGCGTTGCAGGCGGCGTACGAACTTGCGCCGCGGATAACCGTCGTCGGATTCTCGCTCGGCGGTACGCTCGCGCTTCGGCTCGCGCACGATGAGCATTTGGAGCGCGCGGTGGCGATCGCACCCTTTCTCGGCTTTTCATGGTTGCCGAACCGCCTAGCACCGATGTTGGCGCGTGCGATTCTGCGGCTTCCGA
>JABEUW010000201.1 GCA_013043945.1 Vulcanimicrobiota bacterium
CCGAGTAGCCGCCCGCAGGCGGCGTATCGAGGGCGGTTTGTCAGCCCGAGTAGCCGCCCGCAGGCGGCGTATCGAGGGCGGGTTCCGGCGCCTCGATACGGCGCTTGCAGCGCCTACTCGGCGTGACAACTCCGGTACTCGGCGCTTGCAGCGCCTACTCGGCGTGACAGATCCGCCTCTGGCGAAAATGCCGCTACAAAATCGACTGTCCGAGCGCCGAGCAGATAAGCCCGACCGCGAGCGCCGCCGTCTGATTGCGATGGTCGAGGATCGGATTGATCTCGACCATCTCGAGCGAACCGACCTGCCCGCTCGCCGCAAGCATCTCCATAATTAAGTGCGCTTCGCGGAAACTCAAACCGCCCTTCACGGTGGTACCGGTTCCGGGCGCTTCGCTTGGATCGATACCGTCCATATCGAACGAGATGTGAATCGGCCCGGCCAACCCGGCAATTGCAATCGCTTCATCCATAATGCGCGAGATGCCGAGCCGATCGACGTCGGTCATCGTGAACGCGCGCACGCCCGACTCGCGCAAGTTTCTCTTTTCCACGGCATCGACGTCGCGCAGGCCGATCTGCACCGTCCGCGCGCGGTCGGCGTAGCCGTTTTCCAGAGCGAACCAGAGCGGCATGCCGTGAACGTTTCCGGTCGGCGAGGTTTTCGGGCTATTGATATCGCTATGCGCGTCGATCCACACGATTCCCGGCGCAGCATCGCGCGCGCGCGTCAGCCCCGCGAGCGTGCCCATCGCAATGGAATGGTCGCCGCCGAGTACAATCGGAAAACTCTTTTCGGCGAGAATCCGTTCGACGATTCCGGCGAGCTCGGCACAGACGGCTTCAATCGTATCGAGGTATTTCGCGTGGGTATCGCTCACCGCCAACGATTCGCGGATCGGCACGTGCAGATTTCCGCGGTCCTCTATCTGTGCGACGCCGATAGCGCGCAATTTCTCGTGCAGGCGTGCGTATCGAACCGCCGATGGCCCCATGTCGACGCCGCGGCGGCTAGCGCCTAAATCCATCGGGACGCCGACGATATCGACGCGTTCGCGCATCGCTCGCTCCGCGGCGATCATAATGCCTCCTTTGCGGCGTTCTTCCGCACGGCGCGCAGCCCGCCGGCCACGAGCCCATAGAGCGCTCGAATCGGCGCGCGCACGGGAGCGAGCGGCCCGTCGATATAGCCGTCGTCGAAATCGAGCATCCACGTCAGCGGCCGAAAAACCGGCGGGAGCGGTCGGCTCGTCCAGCGCCGCGCGCGCGCGACGCCCTCGGGGAAGCGCGCTTCGAGTGCCGCGAGGACCGCAGCGTCGTCGGGCGCGGATTTCACGATCTGCGTGAACGTCGGATAATCGGTTCCCAGAATGCGCAGGAGATTTTCGTCCCCGGGGCTCTGCCCGTACAGGTAACTACCGAGGCGCCCGGCGAGCGCGGCCCGTGCCTTGTCGATGATGCGCGGCAACCAGCGAATGCCGCCGAGCTCGTCGCTCCATCGGCGCGGGGGAGCGAGCGTCAGGTCGATCGTTTCCATATCGCTCCTCGCTTCTCGACGCAGGCGCGCGCCTCCGTCCGTCGTAGCAGGGCAACGAATGAGAATCCTCGCTCGCGCGCTCTCGGCCTGCGCCCTCGCGGCACTCGTCGTTGCGTGCGCGCCGAGCACGGAGCGGGGGCGCGGCCTCTCGCTGGGGATGGTCACCGATATCGGCGGACTCGGCGATAAATCGTTTAACGATTCGGCGTATCGCGGACTACTGTTCGCGCACCGCACGCTCGGAGCGCGCATTTCGGTGTTGCAATCGCGCTCCGCAGCCGATTACCAACCCAATCTCGAAGCGCTCGCCAACGAGCGCTTTTCGGTGATCTATGCGATCGGTTTCCTCATGAGTAAGGACCTCGACCAAATCGCGCGCGACCATCCGCACACCCACTTCGC
This sequence comes from Vulcanimicrobiota bacterium, assembly GCA_013043945.1. Classification (GTDB taxonomy): domain Bacteria; phylum Vulcanimicrobiota; class Vulcanimicrobiia; order Vulcanimicrobiales; family Vulcanimicrobiaceae; genus JABEUX01. The sequence continues at coordinate 1,939 of JABEUW010000201.1, forward strand.
GATCGTCGATGCGGTCGTCGACGAACCGAACGTCGTTTCGATCACCTTCCGCGAGCAGGACGGTTCGTTTCTCGCCGGGGCGCTCGCCGCGATGATGAGCGCGACGAAGCACATCGCCTTTCTCGGCGGTCAAGATATCCCGCTGCTGCATAAATTCGAAGCCGGGTATATCGCCGGAGCGCGCGAGATCGACCCACACATAAAAGTCGACGCGAAATACATCGGCAGTTTCGACGACGTCGCCGCTGGCAAAGAACTCGCCGACGTCGAACTGAACGACGGCGCCGACATTCTGTATGCCGCCGCCGGAAAGGCCGGAATGGGGGCGATCGAAGCCGTGCAAACGCGCCCCGGCGCGTATGCGATCGGCGTCGATTCGAACCAAGACGGCCTCGCCCCGGGGAAAGTCCTCACTTCGATGGTGAAACGCGTCAACGTTGCGGTCTTCGACGTAGCGAAGGCCTATCGGGACGGCAAACCCATGCACGGACACGTGGTCTTCGGTTTGCGCGAGGGCGGCGTCTCGCTGACGCATTTCAAATACACGCGTGCGAAGATCGGGCCCGCACGCCTCGCGCGCTTGGCGCGCATCCGGGCCGCGATCGTCGACGGACGCATCGTTCCGCCGGCGACGCTCCGCGCGCTCGCGGCGTTCAAACCGGTGGCGCTCTGAACGGCTCGCTGCGCCTTCGCGGCATCTCGAAGCGCTACGACCGCTTGCAGGTGCTCGACGACGTCGATCTCACTTGCGAGGCCGGCGAAATCCACGCCTTGGTCGGCGAAAACGGAGCCGGGAAATCGACGCTCGCCGCGATCGCGGCGGGTGAAATTGCCGCAGACGCCGGAACGATCGAACGGAGCGGGCGTATCGGCCTCGTGCACCAACACTTCGCGCTCATCGACCGTTTGCGCGTGTGGGAGAACGTCGTTCTCGGGCACGAACCGCAGCGCGGAGGCACGATCGATCGCGGCGCGGCATGCGCGTTCGTGCGCGAGCTCGGGGAACGATACGGCCTCGAGGTCGATCCGGAGGCGGTGGTCGAAACGCTTCCCGTCGGCATCCGCCAGCGCGTCGAACTCTTGCGCGAGCTCGCGCGCGACCCCGGCATTCTGATTCTCGACGAACCGACTGCTGCGCTCTCGCCGAGCGAAGTGGAGCGACTCTTCGGAACGATCGCGCTGTTGACGCAACGCGGCGTCGGCGTTCTCGTCATCACGCACAAACTCGACGAAGTGTTCGCGCACGCCCGGCGCGTTACGGTCCTGCGGCGCGGCCGCGTGGTGGAGGAACGGCCGATCTCCGCGACCACGCGCGAACAGGTCGCGCGCGCGATGATCGGCGGGGAGATCCCCGCAATTCCCGAGCGCGAACCGACTCACGGGGCGATCGCCGTGCGGGTGAGCGGCCTCGCCGTTCCGGGAGCGATCGAGAACCTCTCGTTACAGATCGCCGCCGGCGAGATCCTCGGCATAGCCGGCGTGGAGGGAAACGGGCAGAGCGCGCTCGCCGACGCTCTCGCTGGTTTAACCGCGTATCGCGGCACGATCGAACGCCCGCACTCCATCGGGGTCATCCCGCAAGATCGCTTGCTCGAAGCGGTGATCCCGAATTGGTCGTTGCTCGAAAATGTAATGCTCGGGCGCGAACGTGCGACGAGCGCCAAAGCCTCGTGGCGCATCGACCGCGCCGCGGCGCGCGCGCAGTGCGCGGCGATCGTCGAACGCTTCGACGTCCGTGCCGCGAGTATCGACGCGACGTTATCGACGCTCTCGGGCGGGAACCAACAAAAGCTCGTCGTCGGGCGCGCGCTCGTCGACAACCCGGCGTTCGTTATCGCCTACAATCCGACGCGCGGCATCGATATCGGCGCAACCGCGACGGTCCACACCGAGTTGCTCGCGGCCCGCAATCGCGGCGCTGCGATCTTGCTGATCTCCTTCGAACTCGACGAACTCTTCGCACTCTCCGATCGCATTTTGGTGATGACGCGAGGAGCGTTGCGCGGCGAGTTCTCCGAACGTCGTTTCGATCGCGAAGCGATCGGACGATTGATGGTGAGCGCGTGAACCGCGAGAGCGCGAAAGCACTCGCGATCGGTACCCTCGGCGTCGCCGCAGCGATGTCGCTCGCGATGGTCGCTTCGCACGTCTCGCCGATCGTCGGGTTCAACGCCTTCTTTTACGGCGCGTTCGGCGGCAAGCAAGAGATCGCCGAGACGCTCGCGAGTACGACGGCGCTGCTCTTTCCCGCACTCGGCATCGCGATCGCTTTTCGCGCCGGGCTGTTCAACATCGGTGCGGAGGGACAACTGCTCATCGGCGGGCTGCTCGCGGGCTGGATCGGGACGCGAATCGACGTACCGCCGGCGATCGCCATCGCGGCGATCTTCCTCGCCGGCGCGATCGGCGGCGCGCTCTGGGGTGCGATTGCCGGATGGTTGAAAGCGGCGCGCGATGCCAACGAAGTGATCTCGACGCTCATGCTCAATTTCATTGCCGCATCGCTCGCACTCTATCTCGTCACCGGGCCGTTGCGCGCCCCCGATGCAGCGGGCCCCGAACTCTCGCTCCTCCCGCATGCCTACTGGCTTCCGACGCTGCTCTCGCATACGCGCGCCACGATCGCGTTGCCGATCGCGCTGCTTGCGGCATTCGCGCTGCGTTACGTGCTCGATTCGACGTGGTTCGGTTATCGTTTACGCGCCGCGGGCGAAGCGCCCGAAGCGGCGCGGCGCGCCGGAATATCGTTGCCGCGCGTCGCGCTCTGGGCGATGGCGTGGTCGGGAGCGCTCGCGGGCATGGGCGGAGCGGCGCTCGTTGCAGGCGAGCTGCACCGTTTTAACACGCAGCTCTCTCCAGGCTACGGATTCATCGCCATCGCCGTCGCGCTCGTCGGCGGCCTCGAACCGCTGACGATCTGCATTGCGGCGCTCGCGTTCGGCGCGCTGGAATCGGGCGGCCTCGCCTTGCAGGCGGCGGCCGCCGTTCCGAAGGATGCAATCCACGTGATCGAAGGTTTGCTGGTCTTCGCACTCGCGGCGCGGCGCTATCTCGGCGCGCGGGGAGCGGGCGCACGATGACGCTCTCGCTCGTCCTCTCGCTCCTCGCGCTCGCATTGGTTCGCGGAACGCCGATTCTGCTTGCGGCGCTCGGAGGCGTTCTCTCCGAACGCGCCGGTATCGTCAATATTGCGTTGGAAGGTGAGATGACCGCCGGCGCATTTGCCGCGGCGCTGCTCTCGTACTTCACGCGCGACCCGTGGATCGGTGCGATCGGCGGCGTTGCAGTCGGCGCGGCGGTGGGATTCGCGCTCGGCTTCGCCGCAACGCGGTGGCGCGTCGATCAAATCGTCGCGGGGATGGGCATCAACCTCATCTGCACCGGCGGAGCGGCGTTCGGCTTGATTTACGTCTTCAATCAAGCGGGCGTCACGCCGCAGGTCCCGGCGATCAATCAAGCGCTCTGGCCGATGGTCGTGCTGGGCATCGCGCTCGCCGCGGCGTTGCAGTGGGCGATCGCGCGCACGCCTATCGGCCTGCGCTTGCGTGCCTGCGGCGAAAATCCGCACGCCGCTCGCGCGGCCGGTATCGACCCGCTCGCCGTTCGGCTCTACGCCAGCGCGATCGCGGGCGGGCTCGCCGGGCTCGGCGGCGTCTTTCTCGCGCTCGGCGAACTCAATCTCTATTCCGACGGCATGATCGCCGGGCGCGGGTTCATCGCCCTCGCCGCCGTAATCTTTGGAAGGTGGACGCCGATCGGGGCCGCCGGCGTTGCACTGATTTTCGGTCTGCTCGAAGCATTGCAGTTCGCGCTTCAGGGAAATATCGCATGGCTGCCGAGCGATTTTCTCCAAGCGTTGCCCTATATCGCCGCACTTCTCGCGTTGCTCGGTGCGAGCGGACGCTACCGCCCACCCGCCGCCGAAGGGAAACCCTATCCATGATGTATCCGCGCATCTTTATCGTCGCCGCCCTCGCCGCATCGCTCGCCTGGATCGGCGCGTCTCCCTGCGCCGCCGCGATCCCACCGCCGATGCGCGGGCTACGCGACTCCCTTCGTTCGCTCGCACGATCGAGCGACGCCAACGTCGGCATCGCCGTCGAAGATCTCGCGACAGGCGCGGTCACGGGATACAATCTCAACCGTTCGATGCCCGCAGCATCGACGATAAAAATTCCCGTGATGATCGAAGTCTTCCGGCAGATGGCGCGCGGGCGCTTTTCCCTGACGCACGTCATGCATCTACGCGCCGGAGATCGCGATTACGGCTCCGGCGATCTCGCGTACGCGCCGCTCGGAGCCTCGGTCACCGTCAAAGAGCTCCTTTCCAAAATGATCGACATCAGCGATAACACCGCCGCGAATATGTTGATTCGGCTCGTCGGCCGACGACGTATCAACGCGGCGATGCGAGCCTATGGGTGCCACCACACCTACCTTCGGACGGCGATCCGCACCGACGTTTCCTCGGTCGAAACGAACTTGCGCACGACGCCGCTCGATATGCTGACGTTATTGGTTCGCATGGCGCACGGGAAGCTGGTCGACACATGGTCCTCGCACGCCATGCTCGAGATCCTCGCCCATCAAGAGATCGATACGTTGCTTCCCGAACCGCTCCCCGACGGCACGACGATCGCCCATAAAACCGGTTCGTTACACGACGTCATGGCCGACGTCGGTATCGTCTACGAACCCGGAGCGCCCTTTGCCATCGCGGCGATGACCAGCGGTTTGCCCGACCCGCAACTCGGACGCGATATCGTGCGCCGTGCATCGTTGCTGAGTTTCAACGCGATGGCCGAACTCGCCGAAGTGCGCGCGTCGTTGGGGCTTCCCAACCGGCTCGCCGATATCATCACTCCCGCCGCGATTCCCGAAGCGCCCGACGTGCGCTACTGGACGGGCCAGGCACTCGCCGCCGGCAGCGGCGGATAGCGCGAGTCGTTCTCGGTGCGATTGCGCGACGTCGCCATCTTCATTCTCGATGTCGAGACGACCGGTATCGATCCCAAGAAAAGCCACCTCTGCGAGATCGGCATCGAACGGTGGTTACCGCCCGCGTATTCCGGGCCGATCGACCGCATGAAATGGTCGAGTTTGGTACGCCCTCCTCGCCCCATTCCGCCTGCGGCGTCGGCGATCCACGGCATTTACGATGCCGACGTCCGCGACGCTCCGTCGCCCGCGGAGGCGCTCGCGACGTTCCACGCATTGGTGCCCGCCGGCTCGCTGGTCGTCGCGCACAACATGGCGTTCGACGGAGCGTTCGTCGATCTCGACGGGCGCCATCGGGCGTGCACGCTCCGGCTCGCACAACGCTTGTGGCCGAATGCGCCGTCGCACAAAAACTCCGAACTCGCGGCCTGGCTCGGCGTAGACGTGGGGAACGAGCCCCTCCATCGTGCGGCGGCCGACGTCGCGGTGACCGGCGGAATCTTTCATCGCATTCTCGTGCGGTTCGCCGAACTGGAAGGTGGCGCGCCGACGCTCGAGCAGATTTGCCGCTTGTCCTCGCCCGACGAGCCGGTCGAGCGCTTGCCCTTCGGGAAATATCGCGGCGAGCTTCTCAGCGCCGTACCGATCGACTATCTGCGCTACGCGCGCGACACGTGGCACGATGTCGAACGCGGCATCCGCACGGCGATCCTCGCTGAGATCGAACGCCGCTCGTAGGAAGCTACGCCGTGCGATCTCCGTAGGTCGGCACGATCCAGCTGCGGTAGCGCGACATTCATCGTCGGAAATCTCGCAGCGGATAATGCGTTATTGGTATTTATTAGAACATAGTCACTGGATCGAACAGCGTTAGATCAAACACTCCAAATTCATGGAAAGCTCTACACCGCGAATGGCACTTGCAACCTCGCCCTCAAAAAGCAGGCCAATTGGAAAAGCATATTTATGGTTGCGGGGCCGTCTTATAGGGTTTCGTCCGGTTGCCCCAAGTGTTCGTTTGTCCTGGGAACGCGGCATAACTTCGGGGCACACGTCATCGATCATAAACACACAGGGAACTTTACGGCATTTTTTTTGATGCGTAATAAAGTTCGTACGGGTCTTCCCCGTTCTCGTAATATGCATAAGATGAGTTTGATGCTATGTTTAAGACTCTATATAGACCAACGCTGTCAGTACACGGCCCATATAATGCGTTAAAAACGACAAACCGCTTCGTTCGCGAATTGTTCAATGTAAGAAAGACAAACCGTAAGGCTTTGCTGCGAGTTTTCTTAAACAATACATTAACAATGTTTTCTTGTGCAGGCGATAAAATCGGGACATTCGGCTTACCAATACTACGAACGCTATAATTTTTCGGCGGCAGAGCGTAATTGCCCAACAACCCTCTTCTTCTTTCACCTGCATTCGGAGCGAAATAGCCGCTGCACCGTACACCCGGCCAGCCAGGATCGCGCTCGTAGCAGCTGAAACCAGGAGTTACGTTAAGATACGTGGTGCAACGAACACCATTAGGTGTAGTCCTGTTTTCGCGAACCGATCGCTGCGTTGGCTGTTTTTCTTGCGACGCACCTCCGCACGAAGTGGTGCAGATGAGTGTGGTGAAAAGAACAAAACAAATGTTTCGCCCCCACAACACTGAACCCGCATTCCCCATATCGCCGTCCTTTTCTAGCGCCGGCCGGATGATTCCGGCCACTTTCCGTACGCTTGACAGGCTGATCCATCGCTTTTTCATGTCGTGATGCTCGCGCAGCCCCGAAAAGCCCCGCTCTGCGCAAAACAGACGTAAAATTTCGGTTGTGTTGCCCCGTATCGACGCTGGCCGGGCGCTGGTGTCGCCGCCAAGAGCTGCGATTATCACGACGATGGCGGCGAACGACCTGCGTGGGATCGCAGCCTCCGCCACCAGAAAGGCGAGGTTCCGACAATAGAGGACGACCTTCGCGTCGATCTTGATCAGCTTCTCGCTCCGCGTCGTCAACGACCGCTCTGTGAGCGCCTCTGGAATCGCCAACGTTTGGAGGAAGTTGCCGATGTTGCACACCAGATACAGACGAGTCGCGTTGGCATCGCAGGAGCGACACGACAACCGTGTGCCTTTCAACGTGCCCTTCCATTCGTTATTGTTCCGCTCTTCCATACAGCTTTTGCTCTAGAAGATAAAGCGCGGGAACAATTACCCGGGATGCCACTCTACCTTGGCGACGCCCCGGCGGAGACGCGCGCGAGTCGCCGTCGGGTAATTGAAGAATCTTGCCGAGCGGTTACCTTTCCGGGACGTCGCTTACCTCAATTATCCTAGGGCGCGAACGTCGGCACGATCCAGCTGCGGTAGCGCGGCTCGCGCCCGCGCACCGCGCGTTCGTAAATTTCCATAATCTGCCGCGCGATCGGACCCAAGGTTCCGTCGCCGACGCGACGCCCGTCGATCGACGATGCATGCACGAGCCCGGCTGCACTTCCACTAAAGAAGACTTCGTCGGCGGCGTAGAGCTCGCCGCGATCGATCGAGCGCTCGATAACCTTTAGGCCCAACATCTCCGAAGCGATTTGCATCACCGCGCGCCGCGTGCAACCCTCCAAGACGTTCTGCGAGGGATCCGGCGTGTAGAGCGCTCCGTGGCGGACCATGAAAATATTCTCCGCCGAACCTTCGGCGACGTGCCCGTCGTGCGAGAGCATGATCGCTTCGTCGTAGCCGTTGAGCACCGCTTCGCTCTTGGCGAGCGCGGAGTTGACGTAAAGCCCGGTGAGTTTTCCACGCGGCGGCGCCATCGCATCGTCGACGCGACGCCACGAACTCACGCACGCCTTCAGCCCTACCGAGGCGTCGAAATACTTCGTAAACGGTAACGCAATCATCGCGAAGCTCGCCGGAACGCCGTGCAGGCGAACGCCGATATCTTCTGCAGATTTGAAAATACACGGCCGGATATAGACGTCGGTTTCAAAATGGTTCCTGCGGCAAAGATCGACCGTAATATCGATCAATTCGTCGACGCTATGCGGCAACTCCATCAGCAAAATCTTTGCCGAGTTGTAGAGCCGTTCGTAATGCTCGCGAAGGAGCAGGAGATAGAGCTCGCGATCCTCGGGTACCCAGAAGCCGCGGATCCCTTCAAAACACCCGGTGCCGTACTGTAGGCCGTGCGTCAGCAGGCCGACCTTTGCATCGTTGTAGTTCGAGAAGGCTCCATCACGGTAAACCGTGAGCTTCGAAAGATCGACCGACATGTACGACTCCGGTATAGCGACGCGAGAAGATAATTATTCTCTGCTTCGCTCAGGCGGAACGCGCATCCCGTCTACCGAAAACGATGCTACCTATGTGGTACCGCGCGATCCTCGCCGCAGCGCTCTTCGGGCTCGCTTGCACGGCGGCGGCACCCCCCGCTCGCCATCGCCTGCCCAACGGTTGGCACCTGCGTCCCGTCGGCACCAGCGTTCCCGTCGGCACGATGCCGCAGGGAATCGCGCTCTCGCCGGGCGGGAAGCGGATTGCCGTTCTCGACGCGGGCGCGGCGCCCGCCTCCCTTCGCATACTCGACGCCCTCACGCTCCGCACGCAAACAATCGTAAACCTTCCCGACGGCTTCGGCAGCCCGGTCTGGCTCGATCGCGAGCACCTCTTCGTGGCGGGTGGGAAGCGCGACGATATCGAGCGCGTCGATCTTCGCGATCGGCGCGTCGTCGGCATCGACGACATCGGACGTGGGAGTTGGTGCGCGGGCATCGCGCTCTCCACACATCGTACGCGCCTGGCGGCGATCGGCGACGCGAGCGGACGCGTCGAGGCCTTCGACATGCGCGGCGAGCGCCTGTGGAGTGCGTCCGTCGGCGCGCACCCGTCGGCGCTCGCGTTCGAAACGAACGGCACGCTCGTCGTCGCCTCGCGCGAAGATTCGAAACTCTCGTTCTTCAATCGTGCCGGAAAACTCATCGCGAGCCTCCCGACCGATACGCACCCCGCCGCGCTGGCGATCTCGCCGGGCGGTGGTACGCTCGCCGTCGCAGCGAGCGATGCCGGCCGTCTCGATCTCTTTTCGACCAACACGCCGGCGAAAGGCGTCGTTCGCATCGACGTCGCCGAGCGCTTCGGCGTCGGCAATCATTTCGGCAGCTCTCCCGACGCACTCGCTTTCGAACGCGATGGCTCGATTTTCGTCGCGCTGGCGGGGGAGAATCAGATCGCGATGGTGCGCGGGAATCGCGTCGTCGCGCGCGTTCCGGTCGGTTGGTATCCCGACGCGCTCGCGAGCGGCTCCGACGAGATCTACGTCGCCGATGCCAAAGGCGAGGGCATGCACGCGAATCCCGACTTTCGGCCGCTCGAGCGCGCGACCTATGCAAACTACGTTGCGATCTTGACGGCGGGCGATCTGCGCCGCATCTCGTCCTCGGCATTCGATACACCCGGTGCGCGAAGCTTCGCCGCGGAACGTGCGACGATATTGCCCCTCGCGCATCGCCCCGCCGAGAGCGTCCTACGCGCCGACGGGCCGATCCGGCACGTCATCTATATCATTAAAGAAAATCGAACCTACGACCAGGTCCTCGGGGATATCAAGCGCGCCAACGGAGATTCGCAGCTCGCGTGGTTCGGCGAGCGGGTCACGCCGAACCAACACGCAATCGCACGCCGGTTCGGGATTCTCGATAACGCCTATACCGACGCGCAGGTTAGTGCGGACGGACATAACTGGACCGACGCCGCCTTTGCAAACGATTACGTCGAACGTTTCTGGCCGCCGAATTACGGCGGGCGCCGGCCTCTGTACGATTTTCAGAACGGGGCCGGCCCGGTCGTGCCGCAGGGCGGCTACCTCTGGGACGACGCGCGCCGCGCGGGCATTTCGTTTCGAGATTACGGCGAGGATACCGGCGTCCCACATTCGACGAGCCCGACCTATCTCGCGGGAAATATGGCGGGACTCGTCGGTCATTTCGATCCGGCGTACGAGGGCTGGAATCTTCACTACAGCGACTTACTTCGCGAAGCCGAATGGGAGCGCGAATTTCGCGCCTTCGTCGCGCATCGCACGCTTCCGGCACTGGAGATCGTCTATCTTCCGAACGATCATACCGAGGCGGCACGAGCGGGGGCGTTGACGCCGCGCGCCTACGTCGCGCAGAACGATCTCGCGGTCGGCAGATTGGTCGCTGCGGTTTCGCACTCGCCCTACTGGAGCAGCACCGCGATCTTCATCGTCGAAGACGACGCACAAAACGGTCCCGACCACGTGAGCGACCAACGTTCGACGTTTTACGTCGCGAGTCCGTACGCGCGTGGAGGCGTCGTTACGGCGCGCTACGATACGGCGAGCGTCTTGCGCTCGATCGAACTCATTCTCGGCCTGCCGCCACTCTCGATCTACGACGCGACCGCTCGCCCACTCGATGCCGCATTTACCTCCACGCCCAATGACGCTCCCTTTACCGCGCGCGCACCACTCATCGATATCGATGCGAGAAATCCGCAGCACGGCGTCGGCGCGCGCCGAAGTGCGGCGATGGATTTTCGCATTCCCGACGCCGTCGACCCGACGATCGCCAACGGCGTGCTTCAAGCCCTCTATGGAGTGAAACGATGACCGGACCCGTCCTTGCAGGCACGACGTTTGCCGCTTCCGCCGTCGAATGCGTCGAGGCGGCGACGATCGTCCTCGCCGTCGCGCTCACGCGCGGCCTACGCGTGGCGTTGCTCGGAACCCTGGGGGCATTGCTCGCGCTGGCACTCTTTATCGCCGTATTCGGTTCGCTTCTCGTCCGCGCGAGCGAACTGCGCGGTATCGAAACAATCGTCGGGCTCTTCTTGCTCTACTTCGGTTGGAAGTGGTTGCGAAAGGCGATCTATCGTTACGCCGGGCGTATTCCCATGCGCGACGAAGCGGCGAATTTCGCAAAAGACAATGCTCGTTTGAGCGAATCGCACGACGATCGGCTCGGCATGGCGATGGCCTTTCAGGGCGTCCTGCTCGAGGGGTTCGAGGTAGCGATCATCGTCGTGAGTTTTGCGGCAACGTCGCACGGAGCACTCGATTGGTCGATCGGCGGCGCCGCGCTCGCCGCACTCCTCGTGACGCTGCTCGCAGTCGTCGCGCATCGTCCGTTGACGAACGTACCGGAGAACGCGTTAAAGTTTATCGTCGGAACGATGCTGGTTTCGCTTGGGTTATTCTGGAGCGCGACCGGGCTCGGTTTCGTTTCGCCGCTCGGCGATGCGCTCATCGCCGTCCTCGTAGCTGCGACGCTCGCACTCTCGTTCGCGACGATCCTACGCCTTCGGAAATCGAGCGTTCGCTAAATAAATCAAGCGGAGAATTCCCAGGCTCCTGCAACCGCATCGCAGTACCCTCGTTTGTAGGATTCGTGCGCCCCTCTGCTGCGGCGCGACGATAACGATACGTGAAGGAGAGAACTATGGAAGCATCCGCTCCGGGTTCCAACCGTTGGGCCATCGCGATCGCCGGGATCATCGTGATGATCTGCCTCGGAACCGTCTATTCGTGGAGTATTTTTACCAACGCGCTGATCGCCGGCTTTCACTGGTCGACGCAACAAGCGACCACTCCGTTTGAAACCGCAATATTTTTTCTCGGCCTAGGAGCATTTATCGGCGGGCGTTGGCAAGACCGCGTTGGCCCGCGCACCGTGACGATCGTCGGAGCGATCGTGTGGGGAATCGGCGTCATGCTCGCCGGCCTCGGTACGCAGCATTTCGGTCACACGTGGATGTTGGTAACGTATGGAGTTATCGGCGGCTTCGGCAACGGCATGGCGTACGTGACGCCGGTGGCGATGGTGACGAAGTGGTTTCCCGATATGCGCGGGCTCGGGAGCGGCCTCGTCGTGATGGGTTTCGGGCTCGGAGCGTTCTTTTATAACCAGATCGTGACGCGCCTCGCGCCCTACGCAGCCGTGGCAAAACCGGCACTCGCGTACGTGAAGGCGCGCGACGCGGCGATCAAAGCGGGAACGCCGTTCGACGCAACGACGTATCAGCTCTCGCACGCTCTCATGCACGGACTCATGGGTATCTTTTTTGTCTCGGGTATCGTCTTTATCGTCCTCGGCGGCATCGCCGCATTCGCGTTGAAGAATCCGCCGACGTCGAGTACTGCGAGCGGGACGACGGCGGGCGGCTTCACGATGGCGCAAGCCTTTGCGACTCCGCAGGTCTACGGGCTCTGGCTGCTCCTCTTCCTCAACGTCACCGCCGGCATCTTCGTGATCTCGAATGCGGTGCCGATGATCAGCCAGTTCGCATCGGTCGGCATTCCGACCGCAGCGCTTTGGTACGGCCTCATCGCCATCTTCAACGGGCTCGGCCGGTTTTTCTGGGGATCGGTCTCCGATCGTCTCGGCCGCAATCTCACGTACACCGTGATGTACCTCATCCAAGTCGTGATTTTCTTCACCGTCGGTCACGTCGCCGGACTCACCGGCGTCTTAGTCTGCTTCGCCATCGTTCTGCTCTGCTACGGCGGCGGCTTTGGCGTCATGCCGTCCTTTAACGCCGACTACTTCGGAACGGCGAACATGGGGCAGATCTATGGCTTCATCCTCACCGCGTGGGGCCTCGGCGGCGTCGTCGGGCCGGCGGTCGCGGGATTCGTTCAAGATAGAACCGGCTCGTACGCGGGCGGGCTCTCCGCAATTGCGATCATGCTTATCGTCGCTGCGGTCATTCCATTCTTTATCAAGAAACCGCAAGCGCCGGCAAACGCGTAAGCGGCTTCGGTTGTAGGGTACGATATGGCAAAGACGACGATCGACATTACCAGCCTCGCGAGCGCTCGCGGCACGCGCGCCTCGCTTGGAGAACGCATCGGCGAGTTGCCGAACGTCGCCTCGCAGCGCACCAAACAGCTTCGCGCTCGCATCGACGGCGCAAAGGCGGTCACCAGCGTGTGCCCCTATTGCGCCGTCGGTTGCAGCACCCTCGCCTACGTCGACGATTCAGGAAAGCTTCTCGACGTCGAAGGCAATCCCGATAGTCCGATCAACGCCGGACACCTCTGCCCCAAAGGCTCGGCGATCTTCGGTATGACGGTGAACGACCGGCGCTGGACCACCGTCCATTATCGCGCACCGTTTGCTACCGAATGGGAAGAGAAACCGCTCGCGTGGGCTCTCGAACGCATCGCCGCTCGCGTCAAGGAAACGCGCGACGCGACGTTCGTCCGCGAACGCGACGGAAAGCGCGTCAACCATACCCTCGGTATCGCTTCGCTCGGTGGGGCGACCTTCGGAATCGAGGAAAATTATCTCCTCGGCAAACTCATGCATAGTCTGGGCGTCGTTGCGATTGAGAACCAAGCCCGAATATGACACTCCTCGACGGTGCCCGGTCTGGGCACCTCGTTCGGCCGCGGCGGCGCGACGGTCTGGCTCCCCGATCTTGAAAACGCCGACTGCATTCTCATACAGGGTTCGAATTTTGCCGAAGCGCACCCGGTAGCGTTTCGCTTCGTCATGAAGGCGAAGGAGCGCGGCGCCGTCATCATCCACGTCGATCCACGTTTCACCCGCACCTCCGCGGTAGCCGATCTGTACGCGCCGATTCGCAGCGGAACCGATATTGCGTTTCTCGGCGGCATCATTAATTTCGTTCTTCAAAACGAGCGCTACTTCCGCGAATACGTCGCCGCGTACACCAACGCCGCAACCATCGTCGGTGAAAATTTCGTCGACACCGAAGATCTCGACGGTATGTTCTCCGGATGGAACGATGAAACAAAATCGTACGACACCTCGAATTGGAACTTCGAACGCAACGACGATGGAACGCTGCGGCGCGACGAGACACTCCAGCATCCTCGTTGCGTTCTCAACGTTCTCCGCCGACATTTCGCGCGCTACACGCCGGAGATGGTCGAACGCGTTTGCGGCACTCCGCAGAAGGAGTTTCTCAAGATCGCCGAGCTTCTCGCGCGGAACAGCGGGAGCGAGCGTACGACGGCGTTCGCCTACGCAGTAGGATGGACGCAGCACACGACGGGAGTGCAATTCGTCAGAACCGCCGCGATCTTACAGCTCTTGCTCGGCAATATCGGCCGCCCCGGAGGGGGCATTATGGCCTTGCGCGGGCACGCCAATATTCAAGGAGCGACCGACGTCCCGACGCTCTACGATCTCTTGCCCGGCTACCTTCCGATGCCGTCGGCGTTGCGCGATGAAGGGAGCCTCGAACGGTACCTCGCGCGAAATACAAAAGCGACCGGTTGGTGGGCGAATATGCCGAAGTACATCATCTCGCTGCTTAAGGCATTTTACGGCGATGCGGCGACTGCGGAAAACGATTTCTGTTACGGCTACCTCCCGCAACTCATCGGTGACCATTCGGTCCTTCCCACGACTTTTGCGATGAAAGACGGAACGGTGAAAGGCTACTTCGTCATCGGCCAAAACCCCGGTGCTTCGGGGCAGAATGCGGAGCTTGTGAGCTCGGCGATGGAGCGCCTCGACTGGCTCGTGAACATCGATTTCTTCGACAACGAGACCGTTTCGTTCTGGCATCGCGAGGGTGCCGATCCGACGAAGATCGGCACGGAAGTCTTCTTCCTTCCGGGCGCGACGGTGCTCGAGAAAGAAGGCACGATGACGCAGACCTCGCGCGTGTTGCAGTGGCACGACAAAGCGATCGAGCCGATCGGCGATTCGAAGAGCGACCTTTGGTATTTCTACGATCTCGGTAAGCGTCTCAAGGCGCTCTACGCCGACTCGCAGGATCCGAAGGATCGACCGATTCTCGATTTAGCGTGGGAATACGACCACGAAGACGAACGGGAACGCGCCGCCGGCGAGCCTTCGGCGCTACGCGTTCTCCGCGAGCTCAACGGCTTTACCGTTGCCGACGGAAAGCAAGTTGCGGGCTTCGCCGATCTCGCCGCCGATGGAAGCACTGCCTGCGGTTGCTGGATCTATTCCGGCGTCTGCCCCGACGAGACGACGAACCATGCGCGCGGACGCATCGCCGACGCGCGGAGTTCGCCCGGGTGGGGCTGGGCCTGGCCGGCGAACCGACGCACGCTCTACAACCGCGCCTCGGCCGACCCGGCGGGCAATCCGTGGAGCGAACGGAAGAAATACGTTTGGTGGGACGCACAAAAACGCGAATGGACCGGATACGACGTTCCCGATTTTCCAAAAGCGAAAGACCCGGCGACGCCCGCGCGCCCCGGCGCATCCGGAATCGACGCGCACTCCGGCGCCGATCCGTTCATTATGAATCTCGACGGGCGCGGCCAGCTCTTCGTCGCGGGCGCGCTCGCCGACGCACCGATGCCCGCGCATTACGAGCCGCTGCAATCGGTTATCGAAAATCCGCTCTACGCCCAGCAGAGCAACCCACTCCTGCGCGAATGGAAACGCGACGACAATCGCTATAACCGTTCGGTCGATCCCGATTATCCATACGTTCTCACCACCTACCGCATCACCGAAATGTCGGGAATTATGACGCGGTATATTCCGTGGCTCGCCGAACTCCAGCCGGAGGCATTCTGCGAGATCGACCCCGAACTTGCGGTTGAAAAGGGCATCGCGAACGGAAGCCACGTCACGATATCGACGGCACTCGGCGAGATGGAAGCGCGCGCGCTGGTGAGCGGACGCATGCAGCCCTTGCGCATCGGGAAAGGACAACGCGTGCATCAGATCGGCATCCCCTACAATTACGGCCGCATGGTCGGTTTCGCGCGCGGCGATTCCCCCGGCGACCTCATCGCGCTCTCGATGGATCCGAACGTCTCCATCCACGAAGCAAAATCGCTGACCTGCTCGATTCGCCCCGGGCGGCGCGCCGCGCGCTCGGCGGGGAGCATCGAAGCACCGGTTCCGACGGAGCAACAACGAGCCTACGGAGCGGGATCCGCGCACGGTATCGACGCGGGCGAGCGCCGCTGATGGCGACCGGATTTTTCACCGACGCGACGCTCTGCATCGGCTGCAAGGCCTGCGAGGTTGCGTGCAAACAATGGAACGAATTGCCATCCGACGGCTTCGAATTCACCGGAAATTCCTACGACAACACGAGTCAACTCTCCGGAACGACGTGGCGTCACGTCGACTTCGTCGAACGCGAATCGTTCGACGAGAGCGGGCTCAAGACGAGCTGGTCGATGGTGAGCGACGTTTGCAAACATTGCACGAACGCGGGATGTTTGGAGGCGTGCCCGACCGGAGCGATCGTTCGCAACGAGTTCGGTAGCGTATTCGTGCAGCCCGACATCTGTAATGGGTGCGGATATTGCGTCGTCTCCTGTCCCTTCGGCGTCATCGACCTCATCGAAGCGGTCGGGCGCGGCGACGATGCAAAAAAATACGGGCTCGCGACCCTGCACGACGATCGCTTGAACGATCGCAAGACTGCGGTACAAGCGACCGGGGGTGTAGCGGGAAAGTGCTCGCTCTGTTTCGACCGACAGCGGGTCGGCATGGTGCCGGCATGCGCGAAAGCCTGCCCGACGGAGTCGATTCAGTTCGGCGAGATCGAAGAGCTTCACGAGCGCGCGAAACGTCGCGTAGAAACGCTGCAAGAACGCGGCGTCGAAGCACGGTTGTACGGCGCCGACGACATCGGCGGAGGAATCGGCGCGCTCAATGCGTTCTTTCTGCTCACCGAGAGCCCCGAAGCATACAATCTTCCCGTCGAGCCCGTCCTTCCCTCGACGCGACAGACGATGGGGTACGCTGCGGCCGCGGCTGCGGCATTGACGCTGGCGACGATCGGTTGGGCGATCTTCCGGGGTGATTCATGAAGAGTTATTACGATCGGCCGCTGCTCAAGGGCCCGCATTGGGGAGCGAACGTCGTCACCTATCTCTTTCTCGGCGGCATCATGGGCGGGCTCGGCCTCATCTCCCTGCTCTCCGACGACCGGCCGGAACCGGCGATGAAAAAACTACGCAAGGCAACGCGCTATACCGCCTTCGCGCTGGCGGCGATCAACCCGCCGATCCTCATTTCGCATCTCGGCCGGCCCGAACGCTTTTTGAACATGCTGCGCATCGTTAAATTCAAATCTCCGATGTCGCTCGGAGTGTGGGGGCTCGTGCTCTATTCCGGCGCCGCGGGCGCGAACGCGCTTCGCGAACTCGCCGACGACGGAATCGTTCCGAGCGCGTTGCGCTACGTCGCACCGAGCGCCACCGTGCCGATTCAAGCGCTCTTGGGTGCGTTTATGGCCGGATATACGGGCGTCCTCATCAGCGCAACGGCGATTCCGTTATGGGGCACCGGAAAGCGCCACATACCGGCGTTCTCTGTCTGCTCGGGAGCGGCGAGCGCGAGCGCGCTCGCAACCTTACTTTCGACGTTGCAAGGGAACCACGAAGTGATCCCGCGTCTCGAACGATTGGAGATGGCGGCGTCGGCGTTGGAGATCGTTACGATCGCCGATTTTCGCAAGCGCGGCGGCCGAGCGACCGCGCCGCTCTTCGAAGGGCGCGTCGGCAAACGGCTTCGCGATTACACGATCCTCGGCGGGATCGTCGTTCCCTTCGTGCTGAATGCCGTCGGTGGTGCCGTTCGCTTACCAAAATCGATCGATGCGCTGCGAAGCATCGCCGCGTCGATGCTGACGCTGATCGGCGGCTACGTTTTGCGCGAGAGCCTCATCGAAGCCGGCAAACTCTCGGCAAACGATCCGCAGGCCGCATTCCGACAACCGTCATGATCGATGCTTCCACGCGCCCCGGTCGCAGCACCGAGGTGGCGGTAACGACGCTCGGCGAGGGCGGTGCCGCAAAACGCTACGATCGCGTTGCCGTCGAAGAGCCGTTAGAGATACGCTTGGTCGCGGGCGGCGAGCGCCGCTCGATCGTTCTGACGATGCGAACGCCGGGGAACGATTTCGAACTCGCCGCCGGATTTCTCTTTAACGAGGGGATCGTCTCGTCGCGCGACGCGATCGCCGGCATCTCGTACTGCCTCGACTCCGACGTTGCCGCGGAACAGCAGTACAACATCGTCAACGTCGAGTTGCGCGCGGACACGCTTCCCGATCTGCGCGCTCACGAACGGCTCTTCACCGGCTACGGCGCCTGTGGAATCTGCGGGCGCGAGAGTCTCGACGCCCTCGAAGCGCGAGGACTCAGCGCGATCGAGGAGACGACGACCCTCGTCGAAGAGACGCTTTACGGGCTCTCCGGTCGCATGCGGGCGGCTCAGACGGTCTTCGAACGGACCGGGGGGCTCCATGCGACCGCGCTCTTCGATACGGCGGGAGAGCTGCTACTGCTGCGCGAGGATATCGGCCGTCATAACGCCCTCGACAAAATCGTCGGGCACGCGCTGCTCTCCGAGAAGCTGCCGCTGCGGGGCCGAATCGCGCTGGTGAGCGGGCGCGCGAGCTTCGAATTGGTACAAAAAGCCGTCGCGGCGGGGATCCCGTTTCTCGCATCGATCTCCGCGCCGAGCAGCCTCGCCGTCGATCTCGCGCGACGCTTCAACGTGACACTCGTGGGCTTTTTGCGCGACCGTCGCGCGAACGTCTACTCCGCGGAGCACCGGATCCGCTAAAGGGAACCCTTCCCCTATGACAACGCGGCCGCGCCGCCGAAGGGTTCGGGGTGGAGCGCATAGAGCAACCCGCCCTCTTTTACTACGATCTCAGCGGCTGCCTCGTCGATGCCGACCCGAGCGTCGCGAAGCATTTCCTCGACCGCTTCTCACCCGACGATCTCGCCCACGCTCGGCACGCCTTCGTTCGCGCTCAATCGGGGGAGCCCGCCGCGTTCCTCGATTCCTATCTCATCGGCGTTCCCGATGAAACGGGTGCGATTCGCGGCGTCGTCGAGATTCACGATCCCCTCGACGGCATAGATTCTTCCATTCGCGCCGAACGCGAGCGCTATCGATCGTTTTTCATGCATAACGTCGACTCGATCGCGTTTTTGGACCTCGAGGGCGGTGTTCTGCGAACGAACTCGATGTTTGAAGAGATGTTCGCGTTATCGCCGGACGAGCGAATATTCGAATCGTGGTTCGATTTTTTGGATCCGAGCGCGGCGAACGAAGCGCGCGAATCATTCAGCCAAACGCTCGTCGGAGAAGCGCAAGAGTTCGACAGCGTTCTGAAAGCCTCGGCGCAGATGCCGCCGATTCCGATCCGCGTACGCTTCACTCCGCTCTACATGGACGGTGAAATCGTCGGTATCTCTGCGGTCGTTAAAAACATCGCAGCCGAACAGATCGCGCACCAACACATGCACAATTTGGCGTTCTACGATCCCCTCACGCGATTGCCGAACCGAGCGCTCTTCGAAGATCGCCTCACGCAGACCATTGCCGGAGCGAAGCGCTACAACCGGCCATTTGCGTTATTGTTTCTCGATTTGGACGGTTTTAAAAGCGTCAACGATCTTCACGGGCACGCGGCGGGCGACGCGCTTCTGCGCGCGTTCGGCGAACGCACCGGTACGATATTACGCGAAAGCGATACCTTCGCGCGCCTCGGCGGCGACGAGTTCGCGGTTTTGCAACAACTTGCGCGCATACCGGAGGACGCCGACGCGCTTGCCGAAAAACTCATCGAGTCGCTCCAAGAGCCGTTCCCGTTCGATGGGAAGGCGCTGCGCGTCGGACTAAGCATCGGTATTGCGGTTTATCCGTGGCACGGCATCACCGAGGCTTCGCTCCTGGAAGCCGCCGATAAAGCGCTCTACGAAGCGAAATCCGCCGGGAAGAATACCTTTCGCTTCGCCGGCCCGTTCTAGGGCGGGGTGGGAGCTGCGGCCGCGCTCGCTCCGAACGTATCGTCGAGAACGCGCAGCAACGCATCGGCGGTCGGCGGACCCGCGACCTGCGCGTTTGCCTGCAAGCCCGCGTCGTTGCCTTCTCCGATCGTCACCAGCGGGATCCCTCGTTCGCGCAACATCGTTTGCAGAGCCGCCGCTCCATCGGTTCCGCCGTTCTCGAACCGTGCGGCAAGCACGACCGCCCCAACCGGTTCTCGCTCCAAAAGAGCTCCGAGCTCGTCAATCAGCGCCGCAATGCGAACGCGATAGCCCGCCTCGCGAAGTTCGTCGGCGAGAACGACGATGCGCTCTCCGGATCCGACGAGCGCGACGGCGTGCGGACGATGGCTCTCGACTGGAGCGAACGGCAACCGCACGGTCACGATCGTGCCTTTCCCTTCCTCGCTCGCCAATGCAATCGTCCCTCCGTGGAGGCGCACCAATTGCCTCGTCAGGAAAAGGCCGAATCCCGTCCCCGGAATCTTGAGTTTACGCGCGTTCGAAGCCCGAGTAAAACGTTCGAAGAGCGAGGATATCTCCGCGTTCGGAATGCCGATACCGCAATCGTGAACCGTTACGACGACACCGTCGGGTTCTCGATGGATCCGCACTTCGACGGATTCACCACCCGGCGAGTATTTTATGGCGTTTTCGATAAGGTTCGAAAAAACTTGCGCCAGGCGATCTCCGTCACCGATGATTTTCGAATCCCCATCGACGGAAATCTCGATCTCTCGGCGGTCGGCGTATCTCACCGCCAGATCGCGTAGAAGCGATTCGATATCCACCTCGCCGAGCGAGAGCACCAACTCGTTCCGTTCCAATCGCGAGAGAGCGAGCGTGTCGGCGGCGAGATTTGAAAGATCGAGCGCGGCCTGCTTCATCGCCTGCGTGAAAGAGCGTTGTTCGTCGTTGAGCTCGCCGACCTCACCGAGAAGATCGGCAAAACCAACGATCGTCGTGAGCGGGCCCCGAAAATCGTGAGCGAGCATGGCAATGAGATCGCTCTTCGTGCGGCTCAATTCGTAAATCGCGTTTCGCCGACGTTCGACCTCGGCGTAGAGCGAGGTGTTACGCACGGCGACCGCCACAAACTGTGCGAAGAGATCGACCAGAAACAGATCGTTCCGTTCGAACGGCCGAATTTCGCGGTGCAGGCGCAGTACTAAATCGAATCGATCGCTGCGACCGATGCCGATGGCGGCATCGAAACGATTTTCGGAGAGCACGACCCCTCCGTCCTCGCCGATACGGCGCGACAGATCGCAAAGAAACGGCGACGCGCCGGGATCGATGGGGCTGCTGCTGTCGCGAACTTCAACGACGCTGCCGTCGCGCTGCTTCGCGAGAATACGTCCGCTCGCACCGAGCACTTTTTGCGCGCCGCGAACGACGAATTCGACGAGCCCCTTGCCGTCGAGGGCGGCCACGATCTCTCGCGCCGAACGAGCGAGCGCCGCCAGCCGATCGTTTTGCTCTTCGAGCCGTGCGGTCTCCTCGACGTCTTCGCTAACGTCTCGTTCTACCAGCACCCAATGCGTGATCGTTCCTCGAACGTCGCGTATCGGCGTACACGAACGGAGCGCCCAGAACCCACTTCCGTCGCGTCGATACGCAACGACCTGTTCGCGCGCCGGCGAACCGGCGAGCATCGCGGCCCGCAAGCGGCGCATGCCGTCGTCGTCGGGCATCCCAAATCGAAAATCGTCGATATCTTTCCCGACCGCGTCCACCGCCCTCCAGTTGGTCGCTCGTTCGAAGGCATCGTTCATATAGATCAACTGAAGGCGTCCGCTCGTTTCGTCAACTTCGAAGATGCGGAGCATCTCGGCGGTCTCGTTCATCGCCCGCGAGAGCAAATCGAGGCGATGCCGGTTCCCGACCTGAACGCTGATGTCGGCCGCGATGGCGAGTATGCGTCGGTCACCCTCGAAGCCGCTGAGATCGGCGCGAATTTCTACCGGAAACGACGACCCGTCGCTACGCCGCGCTATCGTCTCGGCGACCCACGGGTTGCCGCCGCGCATCGTCTCGATCGCCGCAATCATGCGCGATTCGGTCAGACCTTCGTAAATCTCGGTTATCTCTTTTCCAAGCAAGGTTCGATGATCGTATCCAAGATGTTTCGCCGCACCAACCGAGGCAAAACTAATTTTTCGCGTATCGGCATCGAAGGTCAGCACGTCGAGGCGTGCCGATTCAAAGAGGTTGTAAAATTCGCGCCGCGCGTCGAGGACCGCCATGACGGCGCGAGAGAGTGCCATCAACGCATCGCGTTGACCGTCGGTTAACGCGCGCGGTTTTCGATCGATCACGCAGATCGTTCCCAAACGCGATCCGTCGGGGGCGACCAGCGGGAAGCCGGCATAAAAACGAATTGCAGGGCTTCCGGTGACGAGCGGATTCGCCTTGAAGCGATCGTCCGCAGTCGCATCCTCCACTTCCAGCGTCGTAACGCGGTCGTCGAGCGCATAGGCGCAGAATGCCTGTTCGCGCGGCGTTTCCTCTACTTCGAGGCCGCGACGCGCCTTAAACCATTGCCGCTTTTCGTCGATCAGGCTGACCAGGGCGATCGGGGTGTCGGCGAGCTCCGCTGCGAGCGCGACGAATGCATCGAAGATCGCCTCGTCGCCGGTATCGAGGACCTGGTAGGAATCGAGAACTTTGAGGCGCGCGCGCTCGCGTTCGGGACTCAGGGGATATGGGCTGCTCACGACTCGGCAATCCGGTCGAGAAAGGCGTGCAAGCGCGCATCGAACGCGGCCGGGGCATCGGCATTGGCGACGTGCCCGGCATCGCGAATCTCGACGAGCGACGCCGATGGAATCCCTGCGGCGATCTCCTCGGAGAGCGCGCGGGGAGCGACGCTATCCCGCTCGCCGACCATCACTAGCGTCGGCACGCGAATCGATCCGAGATCGTCGCGGTAATCGCCGGTCCAAGTTGCACGGGTCGAAGCCTCGTAGGAGGCGCGGCTCTTGCGCGCCATCTGCTCGATGGTTTCGCGTTCGCGTTGCGGCGGCAATCCCAGCTGCGTGGTACGGGCGCGCGCGAAGGTCGCCATATCGCCCGCCGCCTCGACGGCGGCGAGGATGCGCGCGACGTACGCCTCGGCATCGGGATACTTCGCAAAACTACCGACGAACACCAGCGCGGCGAGCCGTTCGGGTACGCGGCGTGCGAGTTCGAAGGCGACGACGCCGCCGAGACTGCACCCGACAATGACGGCCTTCTCC
>JABEUW010000202.1 GCA_013043945.1 Vulcanimicrobiota bacterium
CGACCACCCACATCGTGTTATGAATCGTGCTATCGAGGGTGTACGAAGCGTTGAGGATTCCGCCGATGCCGCCAAAGATAAAGAGCAGCATCGCCAGCGCGATCCCCGCGAAGGCGGGGTCGCCCCACGGAAGCGAGCCGACGATCCCGAAGAATCCGGTCTTTCCAAGTTTTGCCGCATACTCTTCGAAGGTCGCGAAGAGCGCGAACGCCGTCATCAGCGACGGAACGACCACCATCAGCGTGAGCCCGGTCTGCAGTAGTTTCCAACGATCCGCAATGCCGGGATCGGAGAACTCGTGGTGAATTCCAACCGGAAGCGAGAGGATGATGAAGAGAATAAACGCGAGACGCGTCAGCGAGTCGGAGAAAATTGGTACCTTCAGAATCGCCGGCATGACGCCGTACCAAACGAGATAGGCGCCGAGCAGCCAAAAGTAGACCAACGGATGGCCGAAGTACCAAAACAACATCCGGGTCAACAGTACGTCAACGCCCGGAACCCAGCCGAAGGCCCAGGGAATCAGCATGAAGATCACTTCGATCGCTACGCCGATCGTGGCCAAGAACCACATGATGTAGTTGGCGAGCACCATGAAGGCCGGGAGCGGGGTACGCTCGCCCGGGTGGTCGCGACGCCAGGTGCCGGTGACGAGCATCCATTCGAGGAGCGCGACCCACGTGCCGACGATGAGCAACGCGGCGCCGATGTAGAACCACGGGCTCGCCTTGAGCGGGGCATAAAACGTGTAGAGTACGGAGGCGTTACCGACGAGGATTTCATAGGTCGCCATCACCGTGCCGAGGGTCATCAGCCAAAATCCCAGCCAGCCCAACGCGATGCTGCGATGCGGGTAGCTCTCGGTCTGATAGACGGCGAGGTGCGAGAGGCCGGTAATAAAAAAGGTCGTAAAAACCAGGGCGAGCAGAACGCCGTGCGCCGTGAGCATACGGTAGTAGTCGAACCACGGCGGCATTTGTATCGCGTTTGCATGTGAGAGCGTCTGCAGAACGCCGAAAAATGTGCCGATGAAGAGCGCTGCGAACGCAACCGTCAGGTGCGCGAAAATAAGTCGCCGTTGAGCCGACGTTGTAGCGGTATTCATTCGATCGAGAACCATCATGCGTTTTGACTCCTCACTTCACCACGATGTGCGCGAACATATCGGCATGCCCCGCGCCGCAATATTGGTCGCAGACGATTAAATGGTCGCCGGGATGACGGAAGACGTGCGTCGCCGTGCTTACCCATCCCGGCATAACCTCGAGATTCACGTCGGTATGCTCGATGAGGAACCCATGGACGACATCGGTCGAGGTGACGTAGAACCGCACCTTCGCACCGACCGGAACCGTCAGCGTCGAGGGCTGCCAAAAGAACACTTGACCGACGTAGTATGCCTCGTACGAGCCGTTAGCGAGTTTCCGAAGGCCCGGGCGATCGAAGGGCGGCGTCGAGGCGACCTTCGTTGGGTCGATCGTCATGCTACTCGCAGGCGGTTTGAAGCTCTCACCGACCTGCAAAGCGATGAGGATCAGAAAAAATGCGGCGAGCGTTATAACGCCCAGACCGAGGAAGATTTTTTCGAGTCGATGGACGTGCATCGCCTACCACCTCGATTGGGAGAGCGCGAGGAGCGCCACCCAGGAGATGACGATCAGACCGAGGATGACGAGCACGAACCCAAAGGTCGTTCGATAGGTTGGTTCGTTCATGCCCCTCAGTCTACCGAGAGGCTGGGCGCCTGCTAGGAAGAAAAAATCGAGCGCCCTTCTCGATTTCTTCTCATTTCGACGTGGGGAGAACTATCCGCCGGCGACCCAGCGCGCGAAGAGAAAAGCGACTCCAGATGCGACGCCACCGATAGCGAGCGTCTGGAGAGCGGCGAGCCAGGGAGCGATCCCGGTGAGCCTCCCTTTGACCGCTCCGAAGATCGCGAGGGCGATACCGGTGAGCAGCGCCGAAAGCATGAATGCTTCATTCGACTGCGCGATCAAGGCGTAGGGCGCGAGCGGAATCACGCCGCCGACCACATACGAAAACCCGATCGTGATGCCCGAGAGAATCGCGCGGTGCTTCTCGGGGCGTTCCAGCCCGAGTTCGAAGCGCATCATAAACTCGACCCAGCGCTCGCGATCCGAACAGATGGTGTCGACCGTTTGTTTTAAAAGCTCGTCGCTTAAACCGTAATGCGAGAGGACCTCGGCAACCTCCGCTCGCTCGGTCTCCGGAAGGTGCTCCGCCTCGTAGTATTCGCGTGCGAGCTCGTTCTCGTAGTGATCGCGGTCGGTGCGCGTTGCAAGGTAGCCACCTAATCCCATCGAGATCCCACCGGCCGCGAGCTCGGCGACACCGGCGGTAACCACGATATGCGATGCTGCGAGCGCCCCTGCGATACCGGCGGCGAGAGCGAACGGCACGGTGAGCCCGTCGGACATTCCGATGACGACATCGCGTAACGTTGCCGTCGAAGAGAGGTGACGCTCGGGGTGCTCGGGTTTGGCCAACACGAACGCTCGCTTTGCTCCGACGTTCGTTCTCGCCTGCCGACGCGAGCAAGATTCCGCTGGTCTTTTCACGCTTGACGCGCGAGCAATACTGTGAGAGAAGCATGATGAGACGCTTGTGGCGTTCGAAGGAAAGCTCGGAGCATGACCATCGCGTTCCCAACCTACGAAACGATCGCCGCCGCGTTGGCAGATTGCTCGCCGCTCCCAATGGCGGTTGCCGATGCAGGCGAACGACACGTTATCGACGCCGCGTGTGCCGCCCGCAGCGCGGGCTTCATCGAACCCATTTTTGTCGGGGAGCGCGCGTCGATCGAATCGCTTTTGCGCGAACGCGGCGAGCACCCCGCCACCATCGTTGCGGCAAGCAACGAGGGCGAAGCGGCCGAGCGAAGTGTTAACGAAGTGCTATCGGGGAGAGCCCGCGCCTTGATGAAGGGGCATCTCCATACCGATACGTTTTTACACCCAATTTTGGCAGCGTTACGCTCGCCGCAACGGCTCTCGCACGTCTTCGTCATTGAAATGGAGCGCTACGGGAAGCCGCTCTTGCTCACCGACGGCGCGATCAACGTTGCGCCCGATCTCACGATGAAGGCTGCTATTTTAAAAAACGCCGTCGCGTTTGCCGTCACGATGGGACTCTCCGTACCGAAGGTCGCGCTGCTCTCCGCAGTCGAAATTGTGAAAGCGACGATCCCATCGACGATCGATGCCGCGGAGCTCACAAAAATGGCGGCGAGCGGAGCATTCGCTCCCGCACTCGTAGCCGGGCCTCTCGCCTTCGATTGCGTCCTCTCGCGCGAAGCGAGCGCCATCAAAGGATTGAGCGGGCCCGTACCGGGTGACGCCGACATCGTGCTGGTGCCGGAGATCGTCGCCGGGAATGCCGTTGCGAAGGCATTGGAGTACGGCGCCGGCGCGACGTTAGCGGGAGTCGTACTCGGCGCACGCGTTCCCGTCGTCCTTACCTCGCGCGCCGACTCTTTGCAGACGCGGCTTCATTCCGTCGCATTGGCGGCATACCAGCACCATCGATCGGGCGCCCCCACACGTCCTGCGGACGGAACACCGTGACGCAGTGGAGCGCCGGGCTCACCTCGAGCGAGGCACAGACGCGTCTCGCGCGCGATGGTCCGAACGAGATCGCGCCGATTCGCTCGCATCCGCTCCTCGATTTACTACGAAAGTTCTGGGCGCCGATTCCTTGGCTCCTCGAGGCGACCATCATCCTTGCGCTTGCGACCGACCGTTCAAAGGACGCCGGTGCCGTCGCGCTTCTGCTCTTCTTTAACGTATTTTTAGCGTTCGCGCAAGAACGCCGCGCGCAACATGCCCTCGATCTCCTTCGGGCGCGAATTGTGGTCCATGCAAAAGCGCTACGCGACGGCACGTGGGGAACGCTCGCATCGCGCGAGCTCGTCGTCGACGATCTCGTACGACTCGTCGTCGGCGATGTCGTACCGGCGGATATGTGTATCGACGACGGCGAGATTCAGGTCGATCGTTCGGTCCTCACCGGTGAATCCGTACCCGAAGAAGTGGTAGCCACGGAGTGCGTCTACGCCGGTTCGACGATTACGCGCGGCGATGCAACCGGGCACGTCGTCGCAACGGGCGAGCGCACGAAATTCGGAAAGACCGCCGGTCTCATGCGCGATCTCCAAACCATCGGTAGCGTGCAGCGCCTCGTCTTGGGGATCGTTCGCTCGCTGGCGATCGCCGGCGCCATCGTCGTTCTCGGCGTCTCGGCATTCGCGCTTTCAGAGCAAATCGCGCGGTCGGAGATCGTTGTATTCGCCTTCGTCGTCATGCTCGCCGCAATACCGGTCGCATTACCTGCGGCCTTTACGCTCGCGACGGCGTTGGGCGCGCTCGAACTCTCGCGCAACGGAGTTCTCGTAACACACCTCACGGCGATGGAGGACGCCGCATCGATGGACGTCCTCTGTTGCGACAAAACCGGAACGCTCACCCTCAATGCGATTCGCGTCGACCAGATGACGCCTTACGCACCGCACACGCGCGAAGAGCTCTTGCGCTTTGCGGCCGCGACCTGCGACGCTGCGGGGCAAGATCCCATCGATCTTGCAATCCTCGCGGCGGCTCCCGCGCATGCAGCAAACGACCCAAAGGTCGAACGCTTGATACCATTCGATCCGAAGACGAAGAGCGCGCAGGCCTTCGTTCGGCTTGCCGACGGAACGCACGCCGTTATCGCGAAGGGTGCGCCGAGTTTTCTCGGCGCCGCCTTTCCCTCGATCGACGGGCTCGCGGCAAAGGGCGAACGCGCGATCGGCGTAACGATTGCAAAGAGCGCCGTTACGACCGCCGTCGGCGCGATCGGGCTCGCCGATCCTCCGCGCCCCGATGCAGCGCAACTCGTCGCCGCCATCGCCCAACGAGGGGTCGAATTGCGTATGATCACCGGCGACGGGCAGGAAACCGCGTTACATGTCGCAGCAGAGATCGGCATACCCTCGCTCTCGGTCGACGCCTCCGTGTTTCCGGATCAAAAACTCCAAATCGTGCAACGCGAACAGAAAAAAGGTCGCATCGTCGGAATGACCGGCGACGGCGTGAACGACGCGCCCTCATTGCGAGCGGCGAACGTCGGCATCGCGGTCTCCAACGCCACCGACGTCGCAAAGGCAGCGGCGAGCATCATTCTCACGCAACCGGGGCTCGTCGGAGTTCTCTCGGCAATCGATACGAGCCGAAAAATCTATCAGCGCATGCTAACCTACGTCGTAGCAAAAATCGTGAAGTACTTCGAAATCGTCTTCGTCACCAGCGTTGGCTTCTTCATCTTTCGACATTTCGTCCTCTCGCCGACCTTAATGGTCGCACTCTTAATTCTCAACGATTTTGCATCGCTCTCCATTGCGACCGACCGCGTCGCCCCCTCGCGCGGCTTCGACGCCTGGCGCATCGGTCGTTTAGTCGCCGCAGCGGCCTCGCTCGCGTTCTTTACCGGTGCGGCGATCGTCGGGTTGACGTTTTTCGAACGAAGCGCGGCTCGGCTCGACCTGGCCCAACTCCGGGGGCTCACATTTTTTGCGATGGTGGGAATGGGACAGATCGCCTTGCTCGCTCTGCGCGAACGAGATGCGGTCTTTCATGAAGCTCCCTCGCGCTTTTTATTGGGTGCGATCGGCTTTGCAATTCTCGCGGCGGCGGCGATGGCGTTTTTCGGGGTGCTTATGCCGCCGTTGCCGCCCGTGGTGGTCGGAGAGACCCTCGCGTTCATCCTCTTCGTCGGTCTCGTACTCCTCGCTGTAAAACTCCCGATCTATCGTGCCTTCGGCATCGGCCGGGAAGCAACCGCACCGACGTCGCTGAAAGGGAGTTCATGAACCTCACCAACGGGTCTATCGACGACGCGCTCGATGCCGCCGAAATTGCCGCCATCGATGCCTACTGGCGCGCGGCAAATTATCTGAGCATCGGGCAGATCTACTTACTCGATAACCCTCTTCTGCGCGAACCTCTCCGCCTCGACCAAATAAAAAAGCGATTGCTCGGCCATTGGGGAACCTCACCGGGACTCAATTTCATCTACGCACACATGAATCGACTCATTCGGCTACACGACCTCGACGCAATCTACATTACGGGTCCCGGCCACGGCGGACCGGCGGTCGTCGCAAATGCCTATCTCGAAGGAACCTATACCGAACGATATCCGGCGATTACCCGCGATACGGAGGGCCTGCGCAAGCTCTTTCGACAGTTTTCCTTTCCCGGGGGTATCCCCAGCCACGCCTCACCCGATGCTCCCGGATCGATTCACGAAGGCGGCGAATTGGGCTATAGTCTTCTGC
>JABEUW010000203.1 GCA_013043945.1 Vulcanimicrobiota bacterium
GTCGGCGGCAACGCAGGACACACCGACAACGAAGAAGATCGTCGCCCAAGAGAGCGCATCCAAGAAGCCCGTCAGCCGCTTTTCGTACAAAGGCTACGTCCGTAGCTATTATTTCACGCGTCAGAATGCTAGTGCGACGCAGAAAGGCCCGAACCAAGCGGCCTGGAACACCGGCATCAGCTTGCACGGCGAGTACAACGCCGGCGGTGGTTTCACGTTGGGAGCGACGTACTTCTACGCCAATCCGCTCAACGGCAACTGTTCGCAGGCGGCCAACTACCAGCCCTCGCCCGGCAATGCGTGTATTCCGGCTCCGCCGGGAATCGCCGCAGATAACACGCTCCCCGATTTTCAGATGAGCACGCTTTACGAAGCGTACGTCAAGTATCAGGGGCATGGTTTCGGCGCGACGCTCGGTAACCAAGTCTTCAATTCGCCGTGGGCGAATAGCTCCGATTCACGGCTGAAACCAGCCGCGTTCCAGGGCGGCGACGTTACCTATAAGCTCAATAAGAACTGGAACCTTGAGGGTGCGGTCTTTTCGAAGTTCGAAGGACGCGCGCAGTCGGCGTTCGATAACTCGACGCTGCTCACCGGGTACTACGTCGATGCTCCGTCGTTAGGATCCGAAGGAAACATCTACAATCCCAACGGCAAGAACAACGCGATGACCAATAGCGGCTTTGGCTATGCCAAGGTCGGTTACGGTGCGAAGAACCTCTCGGCTAATCTCTATTTCTACGGCTTCAACAACATCGCGACGTTGACGTGGTTCGATGCGAAATACAGCCTCCCGGGCTTTATGGCGAAGTACAAACCCTTCGTCGCCGTGCAGGCGGGTCGCGAGCAGGACACCGGCAATGCGTTGATCGGCAAAATTCGCGCTTCGGGTTACGGCGTTCAAGCCGGCCTCTCGTTGACGAAGAATGTCGATTTCACGGTCGGTTACAACAACGTTCCGGCGAAGAACGATACCGTCGTTCTTCCCGCGGGCGTCAGTTGTAATTCCGCCCACGCGCTCGTCGGTGCTGGCACCTCGGCAGCGACGAGCATCCCCTACCTGTTGGCCGGGAACGGTTTCAACTGCGTGAGCAAGGGCGCGGCCGGCACGACGACGCTCTACTACGGTGGTTTCGCATCGCCGTATACGGATTCGTATGCCACCGATCCGTTCTTCACCACCTCGATGACTCAGGGTATGGTCGATCGCCGCACCTACGGTCAAGCGGTGAAGTTCGCGCTGTTCTTCAATTCGACGGACAAGCGCTTCCACGCGATTCTTTCGCGTGCGCTCTATAACGACGGTACCTCGGCAGTCGGCCTCGCGCCGACGCAAGAGACCGACGTTGACGCTTTCTACTACCTCAACAAGGTCGCCAAGGGTGCCTATCACGGCTGGCTCGTGCGCTATCGCTACGGCGAGCGTACGGAGCAGTTCGGCGGCCTCCCGCTCTTTAAGTACAACCGCGCGCAGGTCGAATACGACTTCTAGTCGTTAGCCTTCGACAACGAGAGGAAGGGGCTCGCGCACGCGCGACCCCTTCTTTGTTGTTGGGTCGAGGGAGCGCGTTGCCCGGCGCGAATACCAGCCCCCCAGAGATGAAAAACAGCATGCAAGCGCTCCGAAAGAGCGCCACCGGCCCGGGCTTTACGCTCGAAGAGCTTCCTATTCCCTCGATCGGTCCCACTGAGGTCCTCATTCGCGTGGAGAAGGCGGGGGTCTGCGGAACCGACGCTCATATCTACCACTGGGATGCATGGGCGCAACACCGCATCGTGCCTCCGGTAACGGTCGGGCACGAATTTATGGGGCGTGTTGCTGCGGTAGGGGCGGCAGTCCGTGCAGTCGCCGTCGGCGACCGGGTGAGCGCCGAAGGGCATATCGCCGACCTGACCTGCTTTCTCTGCCGTATCGGCGACGCGCACATCTGCGAACGCGTGAAGATTATCGGCGTCGATCGCGATGGTGCGTTCGCCGAATATATCGCGATGCCCGAATACAATGTCTGGCCGCTCGACGCCGCGATTCCCGACGAGTTTGCTGCGGTCTTCGATCCCCTCGGCAACGCGGTCCATACCGTGATGGCCGCCGACGTCAGCACCAAGAGCGTCGCCATTACCGGCGTCGGCTCGATAGGGTTGATGGCGATCCCGGTCGCGCGCGCCGCCGGCGCGGCAAGCGTCTATGCCTTCGATGTGAACCCCGCCAAACTCGAACTCGCGAAGCGCTTGGGCGCCGATGCGGTCTTTGATTCGCGCAGCAGCGGATTGGTCGACGAGATGAAAGCGCGCACCGGCGGAAACGGCGTCGACGTCCTGCTCGAAATGTCGGGGAGCGGCGCGGCGATCGATATGGGGCTGCAGATGGTGCGCAACGGCGGGCGCGCGGCGCTGCTCGGTATTCCATCGGACAGCATCAGCATCAATCTCGCCGAACGGATTATTTTTAAGGGCCTGACCGTGTTGGGGATCAACGGTCGCCGGATGTTTGAGACCTGGTATCAAACGCAAGCGCTGGTGAAGAGCGGGCGCGTCGATCTCCGTCCTATCATCACCCACGTTCTGCCGTTCGAAGAGTACGATCGCGCTTTCGAACTCATGCAGAGCGGCGAAGCCGCTAAGATCGTTCTCGATTTCACGGAAGGAAAGAAATGAACGCCGCTTTTAACGCCGCGCTGCAAAGCGAACTCGATGCCCTCAAAGCGGCGGGCACCTACAAGCACCTCCGGCATATTACGTCGCCGATGGCACCGACCGTTCACATGGAAGAAGCGGGCGATGTGATCGTGCTCTCTTCGAATAATTATCTCGGGCTCTCCGACGAACCGGCGGTGATCGCCGCGGGGAAAGAGGGCTTAGATCGCTATGGCGCCGGGACGGCCTCGGTGCGCTTCATCTGCGGCACCTTCGATATCCATCGCCGCTTGGAAGAGCGCATCGCGCAGTTTCTCGGAACGGAATCGGCACTTACCTACGTCTCGTGCTGGAACGCGAACACCGGACTTTTCGCAACGATCTGCGGTGAGGGCTCGGCGATTATCTCCGACGAGTTGAACTACTCCTAGATTATCGACGGCGTGCGGTTGGCGAGTAAGGCAAAACGCAGCGTCTACAAACACGGCGATCTCGCCGACCTCGAAGCGAAATTGCAAGCCGTTCGGGA